>CAZGRF010000005.1:12347-23162 GCA_964527825.1 uncultured Pirellulales bacterium | reverse complement strand
AATGGGCGATACTGGACTCGAACCAGTGACCTCACGGGTGTGATCCGTGCGCTCTGACCAACTGAGCTAATCGCCCGTACAGAAATGCATTAGACCGACTCGGCGCGTCCTCTGTCAAGTGCTAATCGGGCCGGGAGCGGCGTTTCTCACGTCGCGACGAGGTTGACGCGGCCCAGCTTGACCCCCTTCATGCTCAGGATGTTCTCGCCTACCTTGTTGATCTCGCCGACGTTGCCGCGCAAGACAATGATCTCAAGACAGTCATGCTTGTCCAAGTGCACGTGCAGGGATGAGATAACGTGGAGAAGGTGAGAGTGTTGCAGGCCCACGAGTTTCTCGGTGAGCTTGGCAGCGTGGTGGTCGTAAACCACAAACACCGCCGCCACTGCCTCGGCCCGGGGGTCGCTGAGCCGCTCCTGGCTCAATTGTTGCCGCACCAGGTCGCGTATGGCTTCCGAGCGGCTTTGGTAGCCTTGCTTGGCGATCAGCGTGTCGAAGTCCGACAGCAAGGCCTTGTCCAACGAAATGCCTATGCGTTCGAGCTCTGTCATCGGGTCCGGTCCTCAGGGAACGTCTCTTCGCTCTTGCTCGTGACGTAGATGGCCTGCTCCGCAAACAGGTTGGGCCCGAACCGGACTTGGCTCGGGCTGGTTTTCACCAGAGGGATTCGCTTCTCCACGCGGGCACCGAGCTTGCGGCAGAACGCGTCGAAGTCCTTCAGAGACAGGCAGTGGATATTGGGCGAATTGTGCCAGCGGAAAGGCAACTGCCGCGTCACCGGCGCCCTACCCCAAAGAAGTAACTGGACTCGACATCGCCAATGACCGAAGTTCGGAAAACTGACGATGACCCGGCGGCCCACGCGCAGAAGCTCTTTGAAGACTCTCCCAGGGTCTTTGATGGTCTGAACGGTCTGGGACAGAATGACGTAGTCAAAGCTCTTGTCCGCATAGCTATCGAGTCCTCGTTCGATGTCACGCTGGATGACGGCCAATCCTCGCCGCACCCCGTCGAGCACGAGGTCCTGACTGACTTCGATGCCCTTGCCACAGACGTGCCTGTCCGCCATCAGGCGGGACAACAGCTCTCCGTCCCCGCAGCCGACGTCCAGAACCGTGCTGCCCGGCTCGATGAGCGATTCGATCAGCTCGTAGTCCACACGGGCTCGATGGGCCTGCTCGAATCGCGTCAGGCGGCGCGTCCGCCCGTTGGCGGCCAGCTTCACATCCGACCCGGAAGTGGCTTCGAGAAAACCCGAGATGAACGCCCCCAGTGTTTCGTGCTCCAGCAGAAAGGCATCATGCCCATAGGTGGACGCGATGTTGCAGTAGCTGACGTCCTTGCCGTTGGCGACGAGTGCATCGACGGTCGCCTCCGACTGGGCCGGCGTGAAAAGCCAATCACTGCTGAAGCTGACGACCAGGAACCGGGCCTGAACCTCAGCAAACGCGCTGTTCAGAGAGCCGTAGGCTTTCTGCAGATCGAAATAGTCAGACGCCTTGGTGATGTAGAGGTAGCTATTGGCGTCGAAACGGTCGACGAAGGTCTGGCCCTGGTAGTCCAGGTACGTTTCGACCGCGAATTCGGAGTTGAAGTCGTAGCTGTACTTGGCGGCGCCGCGGAGCTCGCGTCCGAACTTGCGGCGCATTCCCTCTTCCGACAGATAGGTAATGTGCCCGATCATCCGGGCGATGGCCAAGCCCCGTGCAGGGACCGTCCCGTTGTGGTATTGCCCATTGATGAAGTTGGGGTCGGCCAGGATGGCGTTGCGACCCACGGCGTCGAAGGCAATCGACTGGGCGCCGAGGTGAGCCGTGGTGGCCACGGGAATCGCGGCATCCATCATGTCAGGATAGGCAATCGCCCAGCGCAGAACCTGCATGCCACCTATCGACCCGCCGACCACGGCCAGAAGATGCTGGATGCCCAGTCTGTCGAGCAGCAGCCTCTGGACGTTTACCATGTCAGAGATCGTGATGATGGGAAAATCCAATCCATAGGGCCTGCCTGTCTCTGGGTTGACCGAGGAAGGTCCCGTCGTCCCGGCGCAGCCGCCCAGCACGTTCGAGCAAACGACGAAATGCCTGTTGGTGTCGATACCCTTGCCGGGCCCGACCATGTTGTCCCACCAGCCCGGCTTCTTGTCGTCGGAGTTGTTGTAGCCAGCGGCATGAGCGTTGCCGCTTAGGGCGTGACAGATCAGAATGGCATTGTCTTTGGCCTCATTGAGCCGGCCGTAGGTCTCGTACGCCACGTCAATGGGCCCCAGGCTCTTGCCGGACTCCAGCTCCAGCGGTTCGTCCCGCTCAATCAACCGGACAACCTGCGTCTGAACCAAGCCAACCGAATTGCCGTCTGTCTGAACCATAGCGAAGCCAATATAATCTAATGCACACCCCTGTAAAGCGCAGCGAGCTGCCGTCGGCGTGGTTGTAATGCCTGCCGAATCCTGCGCCCGCGGCTGCATGGTATAGTATTCCTATGGGTCTTGTATGATTTTGTGCTATCACAGTATGCCGTTGCCTGCCTGAACCTGCAAGTTTTTTCGCCGCCCGCGCCGGGCCGTGGTCGGAGGGGCCGTTGCGATCGCGCGACTGCGTCCCAAAGTCGCAGTACGGACCCACAGCCTACAGCCTTCGTCCGTTGGTGAATTCTTGGCGCTCTGCCCACACGCGGCCGATCCCACAGGGTCGCACGAAGGTTGAAACCAACCTTTGGCTCCGTCTCAGATAATCTCCAGCCGACGAAGGATTGACTTCGCCCAGCGGCCGCTGCGGACTTGCGACATGATGAGCAGCAGAAAGACGACCAGCCAGTAGGCGCTGAAGCGCAGGTAGTAGAAGATTGCGTCCACCAGCGTGTCGCTCTTGGCGGAGATCCACTTGAGGAGTTCGGCTGGGGTGTAGATTGCGCCCGGCACGTTCATGCCGAGCACGTTCTGCCAAGGCACGACCAGCACGAGCATAATCAACGAGAGGAAGAAGGCGCGAGAGATATGATTGATTCCACCCAACCGCCCGATGAGCGAGACCATCAGACTAAAGAACATGGCCATGCAATACAGCGCGGCAGTCACCAGCAACACGCCGTCAACCAACTCGATCGTGCGCGCAAGGTGCTCAAACGTGAGTTTCGTGAGGAGGCCCCGAGCGGAGCCGACGGCGCCTGTCTCGGTCGGCTGAGACAGCGAGTTCGCATCCGCAACCGTCTGCGCCGCGGCTTCTGCCGCAATATCCACATCGTTCGCCGCAGTCGGTTGCACCTTAACGACCTTCCTATCGATGAGCCAGAACGATGCCTGGGCCAGGAGCAGACAAACCACCAGGATGAGAAAGAAGAAATTCTTCCACCCGCGAAACACACTCACGGCCTCCAGACAATCAGTTATGTCGATCATGTGGCTTTGATTGGCCGGGCTTTCATTCATTTCTGTTCTCCCCAATATGCAGTCTCCCCACATTTCCGTGGGGACCCAACGCAAACATGGCCGCAACCGATTCGCCGGTTGGTCAAAAAGACTCTTTGCCATTATCCATGATGGCGACATCGAATTCAAGTAAATTCTTTGTGGACAGGTGTTTCAGTGCAGACAGCAATGCGGCTGCATGGCGCGATATTCGCCCGCGTGGTCACGGCATTCCAGCCGCGGCGATCGGGTCGGACAGGCCATCCCTGGGCTGTGTACCCGTCCCTCAGCTCAGTGGCCAAGGTGCACGGGTGGGCGGCATCCCTGTATGGCGTGCGAGAGGCCGCATGTTATCAGACCTATTTTGTGCAGTTCCTCGCTCGTGAGCTGATGCGGCATGGGACGATAGAGGAGGATGAAACCCAAAGCGCGCCCGAGGTCGTTCAGCGGAAGCGTCGCGATCGAGATCTTGTTCAGTCCATTCAGGTTGCCCTCAAGCCCCATGCCGAACATGTCGTCGAGCGTGCAGCGCTTGTTTGACTTGCAGATGTTGTCCGCCAATTCCGGCCCGAAGCAGTCTGCCAGTCGTCGGTCTGCTAAGTAGAGCGCCTGTTGATCGCCGAGGGCGTACAATTCGCAGTCGGCGCCCTGACGCAGGAAGAAAGCCACGTTAGCGCCGGGCAACTCTTGCTTGATGAGGCAAGAGGCTCGCTCCAGCACACTCCGCACATTGCCCGCCCCAAGCAGGGCTTTGTGGAAACCGGCGGCGAAACTGACTCCGTCCAACCGCCTGACAAGGCTGCGATTCGCAGCGATCAGGTCACTGCAGAGGATATCTATCTTTCTCGCCTGCTGCTTGCGCTCTTGGTTGAGTCTTCTGACGAGCAGGCGCAATCGTCTTTGTCGCTGACTCTGGCTCATACGTCTCCAAGTCCACAGGGTCCAGTCGCAGGGCAGTCGCCCCATGGGTAGGAGTTCGGCTTGCAGGGAAGAGTGCTTTACCGGAAAAACCGGCGCTGCCGCGCGCCGAGTCAGTCGCCCCATAAACAGTCCCGTATCACACGTGCGATATTCCCACGCGCGTGGAAGAACGTGGACCCGAGACCGAAAACGGGAGTTGGCAAGCCAGGCAGCGAAACATTCTCGGTCCTGTAGCCCACGGAGGTCCGTAGGACGCGCTGGAAGAAATCGAATGGTCGAGTATGAATGCGGCCCTGCCCGTGCGTGACGCGAAGACAGTAGCCGGAAAGAAGCCCCGAAACCGGGGCCAAACTCGGAGCCCCTTCCACCGCTTGCTTTCGGGGCCGCCCTCGATATCATTGTATCCAGTCTTACCCGGCGTGCTTTCGGGGCTCGGACGACAAGAATGGAATAGAGCTTAACGGGAGGCCGACGTCATGAGAATCAGAGTTCTTGCGGTGGTGGTTGCGATCTCCGCCGGTGCGGCGTTCGCAACGTCGATGAGCGTTCAGGTGCGGAACGGCAAAGTGCGAGCGACTCCGTCGCAACTGGGCCGGGTGGTCGCTACGGTGGAGTACGGTGCCGTGGTCCAGGCCGAGGCGCCGCAGCAGGGCTGGTACCGCGTGACCACGGCAAGCGGCCAGACAGGCTGGCTGCACGAATCGGCGCTGTCCAAGAAGCAGATCGCCATGCGGGCAGGTACGAGCGACGCGGCAACGGGTGTCTCGTCCGATGAGGTCGCCCTGGCCGGCAAGGGGTTCAACGAGCAGGTCGAAGCGAAGCTCAGGGCCGACGGGACACTGGACTACACCTGGGTGGACCGCATGGCGGCGTTTGAGGTCCGTGCGGACGAGATTCTGAGATTCCGGACGGAGGGCAATCTGCCGGGAGGTGCCCAATGAGTGAGAGACATCTATCGGCAACGATGCTGGCCTTGAGCGTGGCGGTGGCGGTGCTGTTCTGCGGCTGCCAGGCGGTCCGCGAGGCAGGCACCGAGCTTGCAAAGCAAACCGGGGTGATAACCGAGGAACAGGCAGCTTCCATCAATCGCGGTGCACAGGCAATCGAAAAGACCTGGCAAGATCTGACGCCGGAGCAGGAGTACTACATCGGACGCGCCGTGACCGCCCAAGTACTCCAGACGTATCCACCACTGGACAGGCCCCAGGCGAACGCTTATCTGAACCTGCTCGGCCAATCGCTCGCCATCTTCTCGGAGCGCCCCGAGACCTTCGGCGGCTATCACTTCCTGCTGCTCGACTCGGACGAGATCAACGCGTTTGCCGGGCCGGGCGGGCTGATCCTGGTGACACGCGGCATGCTGCGGTGCTGCCAGAGCGAGGACGAGCTGGCGGCGGTGCTGGCCCACGAGATTTGTCACGTGGCGAAGAAGCACGGACTCAGTGCGATCAAGCAAGGTCGCCTGACGGAGGCGTTCACGATCATCGCCGCCGAATCCGCCAAGCAGTCGGGCAGCGAGGAACTGGCATCGTTGACGCGCGAGTTCGAGGGTTCGGTGAGCGACGTCGTGATGACGCTCACGACCAGCGGCTACTCGCGGACCCAGGAGCGCGAGGCGGATGCGGCGGCCGTGCGGCTCCTGCAGCGCGCCGGCTACCCCCAGGCGGCGATGCTCACTATGTTGAGGCGTATGGATGAGCGGCTGGCCGACGCGGGCGGGCTGGGATTCGCCAAAACGCATCCGTCGGCGCGGAGCCGTGCCGATGCGCTGCGCGCGGTGATCGCCGAGACCGAGGCTGCGCCCGACCCCGTCAGGCAACAGCGCTTCGCCGCGGCGATGCAGACGGTGGTGGCGGCTCGGTAGCCGGCACCGCAAACGGAAGGACGGCATGCCTAAGCACGGCAGTAAATGGCTGCGCGGACTGGTTGTCGGCGCGATCGCCGGGGCGGCGGCGTTGCTCGCGTGGTCCTTCGGCTGGCTCGACTCGTGGGAAGCCCCTACATGGGCGTGGCGGGCCCGCTTCTTTGCGTCGCGAGAAAGGCTCTGCCCCGAGATCAAACTGATCTTCTTGGATCAAGCCAGTCTGGATTGGGCCCAACGCGAGAACGGCTGGGGCTGGCCTTGGCCGCGTGAGGTGTACGGCGCCATCTCAGCGTTCTGCGCCCGGGGCAGCGCACGGGCGCTGGCCTTGGACTTGCTTTTCACTGAACCGTCAGTCTATACGGTGGCGGATGACGAGGCGCTGGGCCAAGCCCTGCGGGCCGGTACGCCGGCAGTCTTGACTCTCATGCAAGGCGGAAGCCGGAACGCCTGGCCTGAGTACATGCCACGTCCGGATGTGAAAACCAGCCTGGCTGCCATGCCCGAGCCGGCGCATCTACTCTTTCCGGTCCCGGAGATCGCGGCCGGCGCCGCCGCGGCCGGACACGTCGCGGGCGCACCGGATGCCGACGGCGTGTTTCGGCGCATCGCGCCGTTCTGTCGCTTTGACGGAGTCGAAATCCCGGCGCTCGGGTTGGCGACACGGCTGGCCGCACAACCGACAGTAGTCACGGCCGATGACGCACAGCTTCAGATCGGTGACAAGATCGTCCCGCTCGACGCAAGAGGCAACACCGTCCTGCGCTTTCGAGGTCGAGACGTTCGGCCGGAAGCCGTTTCTGCTGCGGCGGTCATCCAGTCAGAGCTCCGCTTGCGTGAGGGCGAAACGCCGTCCCTGTCACCGGAGACCTTCAAGGACTGCTACGTCTTCGTAGGGTGCAGCGCGCCAGCGCTATTGGATTTGCGGCCGACACCAGTCGACCCGAAATGTCCTGGAGTCATCCTGCATGCGACGTTCGTCGACAATCTCATCACGAATTCGTTCATCGCCTACGCAGTGCCGCCGATCGTGATTTTGGTCGTGCTGGCGACCACCAGCGCCGCTGCCGTGTCGCTGACCTTCGGTGGCCGGTGGTGGCAGGCGGGGCCGTTGTCTGTGCTGTGGCTTGGGGTACCGATGTTTGTCGGCTTCGCGGCCTATGCCAAAGGGCAATGGTGGCCGGTAGCCGCGCATGAGACAGCTTCGGCGCTGGGACTGGTCGGTGCGCTGGCGATGAACTACTGGGCCGAGGGGCGCCAGAAGGCGTTCATAAAACAGGCGTTCCGCCACTACCTAAGCGGCGAGGTTATCGAAAAGATCCTCCGCGACCCGGCCCATCTCCAACTCGGTGGCGAGAAACGTGAGTTGACGATCATGTTCACGGACTTAGCCGGATTCTCGACGTTCTCGGAGCGGCTGGGCCCCGTCGAGTTGACGGCTTTGCTCAATGACTACCTCAGCGAGATGACGGACATCATCATGGACGAGGGCGGCACGCTCGATAAGTACGAAGGCGACGCTATCATCGCGTTTTGGAACGCACCGCTGGAGCAGTCGGACCATGCGGTACGCGCGTGCCGCGCGGCGCTGCGCTGCCAGCGACGTCTCGCCGAGTTGCGCGAGACATACGAGAAACGCACCGGGGCAGCCCTGCGCATGCGCGTGGGCCTGAATACGGGCGATGTCGTCGTGGGCAACATGGGATCGCGGAAGCGCTTCAACTACACGATCTTGGGCGACGCTGCGAACCTGGCCTCCCGACTGGAGGGCGCCAACAAGGCCTTCGGCACAGAGATCATGGTCGCCGAAAGCACGTGGCGGCTAGCATCAGGCGCGTTCCGCGGCCGTCTACTGGCAGACCTGCGCGTCGTGGGTAGGAAGACCGCTGTGGCGGTCTATGAATTGACAGGATTCACAACTGATGCAACACCCGCCGGCTGGGAGCCATTTGCAGCCGGACTGGCTTGTTTCCGCGAAGGTGACTTCGTTGGGGCGCGGGAGGTCTTCGAGCAACTACCTGACGACCCGGCCGCCCAGCGGTACGCGCGGCGCTGTGCAAATCTGTGCCACCATCCTCCGGAGGCATGGGATGGTGTCTGGGAGCTGACGGAAAAATGAGCATGCAGCTTTTCATCGGCGGAATGCGCGGCAGTCAGCCGGCCACCGGAGGCGCCTTCGAGGAATTCGGTGGTGACACGACGTCGTTGCTGCTCGTTGGGTCACGCGGCGAACGGCTTGTGCTGGACGCCGGCACCGGCATGCGTGCCGTTGCCGAGCAGTTGGCCCGGACGGGATCGGGCAAGGTGACCGTATTGTTCTCGCATTACCATCTCGACCACATGACCGGGCTGACGATGAATCCCCTGTTCTATCAGCCGGACTGGTCTTTCTACTTCGTGGGTCCGACCTTCGCTGACGGGGGCGTTCGCGACGCCGTGACGCGGGTGCTCGCCCCACCGTATTGGCCGGTATCATGGGAGCAGATGAACGCACACTTCGAGTTTGCAGGATTAGCTCCGGCCCATGCCGTTCTGCCGACGCCAGATGGGCCGAGACCTGTCCTGATCCTCCGCCAGAACCTGCATGTCCGCGGTTGTCCCGTGCCGCATCCCGGCGGGTGCCTGGCCTACCGCGTTGACGACACTGCTTGCGAAGCATCGTTGGTGTTCGCCACGGATCTGGAGTGGCGGAAGCGGACCGACGCAGACGAAAAAGCCTTTCTGACGATGTGTCGTGAGCCGAAACCGGCCGATCTACTTGTCATCGATGCCCACTTCGCCGAGGCAGAAAAGGATGCCTTCGCCGGATGGGGCCACACCTCGTGGGAGGATTGCCTGGCCATCGCCCGGTCCGCCGGCATCGAACACGTGCTGCTTGGACACCACGCACCGGAAGCGGACGACAACGCGCTGCGAGCAACGGAAGAGCAAGTGAAGACGCGTATGGCCGGCGGCGCACTCGCGCGGGCCGGACAATGGTTGACGGTTGGTAGCTGAGGAACCATCATGCCGGAGCAGCTTAGATCGATACTGCCGCACATCCTGAATGTCACACTGGCGCTGGGGACATTGTTCGTTGCGTATCTGCTGACGATTCCCCTACGCCGCCGATACGCCTTCGGCGACGGCGTCGAGTTGGCGCGCCGCTCCGGCCGCCAGTTCTTCGGCGCGCTATTGAGCTATCCCGCGTTCTCGGTCGTGGTGCTGGTGCTCTCCTTGCCGGCGATCCACTGGCTCTATCGCTCCCACCAGGAACGGCCTTACGATCAGGCCTGGTTGCTGTTCTGGGGCATCTACGCCGTCGTGAGGCTGGCCGAAGGACTGTTTGTAGAGCTTTTCGCGCAGATGAGACGGGCCTGCCCCCTCAATCGACTTACTCGCGGCCTACTACGTCTGGCGATCATGTTGGGCGCGGCCTTCCTCCTGATCAGGTACCAACTGGATTTCAGGATCACTGTGCTGCTGACCTCGACCGCGATTGTCACCGGCGTTATCGGTTTCGCCATGCAAGGCGTGCTGGGCAATTTGCTGGCGGGCATGTCCCTGCACACCATCCGCTCCTTGTCGGTGGGCGATTGGGTCGAGGTCGATGGAGAGATCGGCAAGGTGGTTCTGGTCAACTGGCGTGAGACGCGGCTGTGCACCTTGGGCGGGCACATGGTGATCGTCCCCAACGGCAAGCTCGCTGATCAGACCATCCGCAACTTCTCCTCGCCCACGAGCTTGCGGCGGCATGAGGTACCGGTGGCCGCCAGCTACGGAGACGCGCCGGGGGACGTCATCGCGGCGCTGGTCGAGGCGGCACAAAGCGTGCCAGCGGTCGAGAAACATCCGGTCCCGGACGCCTACGTGACCGGGTTTAAGGACTTCTGTATCGAATACGTGTTGCGCTTCTGGTCACGACAGTATGAACAGCGCACGCAGATCGAGGGCCACGTGATGCGGATGATCTGGTACAAGTTCAACCGCCGCGGGATCGAGATCCCGTTCCCCATGAGTGGCCGGCTGCTCGGCAACTTCATGGAGGCGGTCCATGCCCAACAATTCGAGAAACCGCTGGCGTCGGAGATAGAGCGAATCGTGGACGACCTGCTTCGCAGCGACTTCGGACGCAAGCTCCTGGCCGGTCCCGACGGCGCCTGTATCCTCAGCCGCGACGAACTGAAAGCGGTGGCCCGGGACGTCAAACGCACCCGTTTCACAGGCGGCGAAACCCTGATGCACCAGAACGACGATGGAGAATCGTTCTACGTCCTGGTCCGGGGAAAAGTGCAGGGCAGCATTGCCGGTTCTGACACCGCGCGCAACGTCGACTTCGAGTTGTTACCGGGCGCGCTTTTCGGCGAGATGAGCCTTCTGACCGGCTTGCCGAGGAGCGCAACCATGACGGCGGCTACGGATTGCGAGCTGATCGAATTCAACCGAGGCGCCTTCACGCGCTTGCTGTCTCTCCGCGAGGAGATCCCGCAGGTGCTCTCGGACCTGGCTGCGGCCCGTGCCAAGGAGAACGCTGAGTCGCTCGAGAAGCTGCGTGCGTCGGCGGTGGTCCTGCCGGAGCTGGCGTGTGACGGCATCTTGCGTCGCCTCCGGCGCATGCTGGGCGAATGGCGCGGCAGATGAGAGCGCC
>CAZGRF010000005.1:0-12247 GCA_964527825.1 uncultured Pirellulales bacterium | reverse complement strand
CCGACGATCGAGGTTTTCTTTCTGATGGCGAACTCCTGGCTGTCGACGCGATGGAAGACTCGATCGCGCCCCTGGACGAAGGGACAATTCAGATCAGGCGGCTGATCACCGGCTTCGAGGCGTGCTATCACGAGGCGGACAAAGAGGCCGAGTTCATTGCGGCCGCCACAGGTGCCGGGCAGTGCCCCGAGCGGTCGAATGAGCGACCGCCCGAGCGCAGGAAAGAGTTGGAGAATGCCCGCCACATACTGTCGGCATGGTGCGAGAATCCAGGGATCAAGGGCATAAGCCGGGATGTGGGTGGCATCCGGGCGGATGATCTGTTGAACTCGATCGGCACGCCCAATCTTCTCAAGATATGGCAAGTGCGGCGGATAGTCGATAAGCTCAGCAGCGCTCTGATCCTAGACTATCCGTATCACAACTTGGCCCTGGACGTCGGAGACTATGGTGAACCTGGGGCGCGTGCTGCGGGACTCCACTACAAAGACGACTCAACCTTCCTGCTGCAAACCAGGGACACAATTATACATGATACGGTGGACGGCCGAGAATCCAAGGTCAGTCTCGCCTTTGCCATAGATCTCCTAATGCCGTGCGGCTGGGACTTCGTCGGGTACCTTGTCACCATCCTGAAGGCAGTGGGCGGTGACCTGCGCGCGGAGCGGCCGTTGGCGTGCTGCGCGAGGAACATCAGACTAAGCCCTCTTTGTGACAGGCTCCGGACGATCTCGAATACCCTGGAGGCCTTCTGGAGAGCCGAGACGGAGGCCCAAGACCTGGACGGCCACATCCTGGTGTCTTTGGGGACGCCAACACCGGTGAAACGTTGGCTTGCTGCATCCCTGGATAAGACGATAAGACTGCATCTGGGTCAGTCCTTTGACATGGATTTGTTCTGAAGGCAGGGGCAGTCGCCGCGCTGAAAAAATCTGCGAGGGGGATTATGCAGAAGATTGTCATTGTCCTTTTGTCAGTGCTGGGCGGGCTCGCGGCGCAGCCGAAGGAGTTGCCGATACGGCCGGCGGGGGAGTTCTTCCCGCTCAAGGCGGACGACCATCGCGGCGCCCCGTCGTTCAGACGAGGCAAACCCCTGGTGGGGACGACGTACTTCTACTGGTACGACATCGACAGCAAGGCTCACATCGTCAACGGTGATGGCTCTGACGCCCTCACCACACATCCGGCCGACATGAACGATCTTAGCTACGAGCAGTCCTCGTGGCACGAAGCGCAGTTGAGAGACATGATCGATGCGGGGATCGACTTCCTGATGCCCGTCTATTGGGGCGTGCCGGGCTACTGCCAAGGCTGGAGCTTCGCGGGGCTGCCGCCACTGGTGGAGGCGCACACCGGGCTGGAGAAGGTCGGCCTGCGCCCTCCGGCCATCGCTATGTTCTACGACACGTCCATCCTATCCTGGAACAGGTTCAACGCCGACCGAAGCAACTACCACGTGGACCTGGCCACCGACTTCGGCAAGCAATGGTTCTACGCAGCCATCCGCGATTTCTTCAGCTTCATCCCGCCGGCAAAGTGGGCCCGGATCGACGAACGGCCGCTTGTCTTCCTATACGAGGCAGTGTTCGTCGCCAGGCAGGACCCACCGCGACAGTTCACGTACATCAAGGACCGGTTCCAGAGCGACTTCGGCGTCGAGCCGTTCATCGTCAAATCCTCCGGCTGGCAAGGTCAGGCGGACGCGACATACTCCTGGGGTGGCGCCGTCAACGGCCCGATTCTCTTTGACGAGGTTGCGGCCCTGGGCCCAGGCTACGACCACAGCGCCGTTCCCGGCCGCCAGCCCCTGGTGGTGGACCGCAGAGACGGGCAGACGTATATCGAACGCTGGACGAAGCTGCTCCAGCTCCCACTGAACCAGCGACCCTGGATGGTGCACGTCGAGACGTGGAATGAATGGCACGAGGGGACCGATGTCGCCCGCTCGCGCGAATACGGGCGCAGCTACATCGTTTTGACGAGACTGTTCGCGGACATGTGGCACGCGGAGACACAACTGCGGCTAAACTCGGGATATGTCGATGCAAACCGTGTGGCGTGGGAACCGCGCGCGTCGGCGGGGCTGAGCCTGCGTCCCAGCGGCGGTGACGGCAACTGGCAGCCGGCGCGGCATGGCGATAGGGCCGCCGTCGTATCTCTGCCCAACCCACATTCCGAATCGGCACGGTACCTCTACTTCGATCTGGATGATGCGTTTGCCTTCAGCCTGCGGGGCAAGGCCGCAGAAGTCGCGGTGACATACCGAGATGCGGGATGCTCGTCGTTCCGGGTTGAGTACGACAGCACCGTAGACGAGGGGCCGCTGGCAGGCGCCTTCCGGCCGGCCGGCAACGCTGCGGTCGGGGACAGTGACACATGGAGAACGGCCCGTTTCAGATTGCCCAACTGTCGCTTCGCGGGCCGGTGCAACGGGGCAGACTTCCGGCTCGCCATTGCCGGCAAAGACATGAAGCTCGCCGTGACCGGCGTTACAGTCTCGAGAGTGCACCCGTAGATTGGGCCGCGGTCAAGCAACGATCTCAATCTCAACAGAGTTGCTGACGACCTTGATCCCCTCAAACAGGAAGGCAATACGAATTATGTGACGGCCGTTGGTAAGCAGGCACGCCGTTTCTCTGGGCAGACTCAGCACGAGATCCGCGCGTTCGGCTCCGGCCCCAAAGGGTAGTATTCTCGCTCCTTCAGGCCCGGAGTCCGGCCACCGGCGCCATTGGCCGTCTATCGAGACGCCGGCCAGCCGCAACGGCTCGCAGGTGAGGGCGAAAATGCGCTTGCTCCGGTTGCGAAGATCAACCTTGAACGTGGCTATCTCGGAGACGCGCCAGAGCCTCTTTGTCGGCCGCAGACGACATTGGAGCCCCTGCGAACTGGGGCCCCATGTCGGAGTCGTGAAGGCCACCTCTCTTTCTTTGGCAGGTATGGCGGATTCTGCCAACCGCCCACCGCAGCCCAAACCTCCAACCACGAGCAGACAAAGTAAAAACACCACGCCGTTTCTCGCGTCAAGCATAGGTTTCCTTCCGGATCCTGCGTCATCGTTGCCGAACACCGGCGTATTATACGAGAGACAGCGGCATGAACCAGGGCAATCCAGCATCCCAATGCACCGCTGGGCCGGACACCCCTCGCCGGGAGGCCGACCCCAGGCTCTCTTCACGCCGCATCGACAAACCTGCCGGGGGACTTTTCTACGGCTTATCCACCCTTAGCGTTGCTCATGCGAACCACCTCGCAAACATAGGCAAAAAGGGCAAACAGGTGAGTCTCATCTGTGCGTTGCTGAGATTGTGCGCCGGACATCCACACGGCTCACCTGCAATGTCTTTTCCATGCAATACTTACGGCATGGGCGCGACAGGCAAGATATGCAAACTGGAACGGAATCCACCAGACAAGCATATTTCTCACACGCACGGGGCCTTTGCACAGGAGACGCACACGCCAGCCACGCCAGGTTATCAACAAGTTATCCACACCGACTTTGTACAAACCTCGTGCCAGCTCATCCTGGAACAAGCTTTGCTCGGAGACACCTTCCCGACTCTCTTGGTCTACCATGCCCGCCGCTCTCGCCAGGCCGTCTCTGGCTGCGTGGCCCTCTTGGAGGTTCAGCCGGATGGACAGCCTCCGCTCGATCCGTCTATGGGACCTTTGCCTCAGTCCGGAGCGCCGGCAGTCCGCATGTTTGGTTTCGGAGGCGCTGGAAAAAAATCTCCGGATAGTCCCGATAATCATAGCGATGCCGCTCCCGCACACAGGATTCCGCGGCGGCCTACCTCACGAGACTGCAAAGCCGTCCAATTCTCTTGACATTGGGTCGTGAATTCGGTACACTAACGCATATCAATCGCCCGCAGGCGACTGATTCTAACTGGGGGGTGCTCGACAATCTCCTTCTTGGGCACTCATGATAGAGTTGACTTGGTGGCTTTGATTCATCCGTGGGGGGTGGTTCACTGCACGTCGTCTGAACCGAGGGTTCAGGACTGACGCCGAACATCGATGCTGTCAGCGCATCCGCACCAGATAATCAGGCAAAGGCGTACGGTCCTTCATATAGAAGCGCGCCTGGAGCGGAACTGACGGATCGGCGATAGCTGCTGCCAACCAAGGACAGCGGCACGTCACAGGGGGTGTGGTATGGGACGATCCAAAACACAAACGCTGGTCTTCCTGGCTGCGAGGTTCGCTCTATCGTTCTTCGCGACAGGCGTCGCCCGTGCCGACACGGTGGACATCGTACACAACGGTTTCGGCGCCTATGACGTCGCGACATTCTGGGGTGCGGGATACGCGCCGGCGGACGTCTCGGCCGGTGTCTACATGCTCGACAAGACAGACAGTACCGGCATTGGCGACACGTGGTCGAACGGCTTGATTCCAGGCTTCTGCATCGAACTGCACGAGCCGGCGCCGCAGGCGACCTACACGTACACAGTGGGCATGCCCGACGACGCGTACAACAGCTTCACCGGAGAAGTTCTGGGAAGCGTAAAGGCCAACTACCTCCGCGAGCTTTGGGCCAACTACTACGATCCTGCCTGGGCCACCGGCGGATCATACAGCAGCGAGCAGAAAAGCAACGCGGAGGCATTTGCCGCCGCCATCTGGGAGATCGTGTATGAAGATCTGCCCGGCTCGCCGACCGGCTGGGACGTCACCGTGGATGGTACGGTCGGTATCGGCGGGTTCTACGCCACGAACCTCGATACCGTGACAGCGAACAAGTGGTTGCACGGGCTGACCGGCGCCGGTCCGAAGGCAGACCTGCGCGTGTTTGTCAACCAGGGCGGGCAGGACTACCTCGTAGCGGTGCCCGAACCGGCCACCATCATGCTGCTGGGTCTCGGCGGGGCGCTCAGCTTGGCCGGTCGCAGAAGACGGACAGGCAAGCAGAGGGATCGCCTGTGAGAATCCTCGACAAGGCCCCCGGACCCTAGGGGCGTTTCCCCCAGGGAGCGGGAACTCGGAAAGTCGCAATCAACCATGCAGAGACAAGACAGACGACCCGATCATACAGGAGGAGCGAAGATGAAGATATCGCTGGCGACAATCGCCTTACTTATCGGCGCAGCAACGACGCCGATGCTGGCCGAGGTGGTCACGGCGCAGAACATACTGGAATTCAGTCCCGCGCCTGACACGGCCGGCGGATGGTCCTACAACGGGGCCGGCGTCCTCAGTTTCGATCAGGATATCGTCATCGACACCGCTCTGGGCAGCAACTACGACGCCCTGACCGGCGCGCATATCTACTTGCCCACATTTCAGGTGGGAGGCATTCCGGACGCTCCGTACACGCTGACGCCGCTGGGCAGCTCGCAGATCACGATCACGAGTGCCGACAACAGTGTCACGTACCTGACCGGGACCCTTGGCACGGGCGACCTGTCCACGATCGGAACGGTGGCCGGAGGCTTCACGCAGTTCCAGGTCGATATCACGGACTTGTTCGTCACGCACGAAGGGAGCGCACTGGGATCGGCGGCCTTGGCAATTCTTGAGAACCTGCACTTACCCTCGCTCGACTTTGAGCTTTCGCTTCAGGGTGGAAGTGGATCAGGCTACTACAGCTTCGCCCAGATGCTCGACGGCGGCTACATCGGCAGCGGCGGCTTCAGCGGAGCCATGTCGGTTCCGGAACCGATGACCGTCGCTCTGCTGGGCGTCGGCGGCCTGGCGCTGCTCCGCAAGCGGCGCCTGCAACACTGACCCGAAGCCCCCCTTTATCACTGGAAGGACGGGCCGTGGCGTCTCGCGCCACGGCCCGCGATTTTTTGCGCAGCCGCGTGGCCCAGCCTCCCTCGCCTGACTACGCCAGGACGGTGATGTGTTGGCGATAGCGCATGTCACTCCACCACGGGGAACTCGTATTGCCTGATCTTGGGACGACTCGGTGACTGGCGCAGGGTCTCCGCTCGGCAGCGAAGGACGAAGCCTTTGTCTGTCACCTGGTATTCAAAATCCTTGCCACTATAGGGGTCTTTGGGCAAGTCTGCTGGAAGAGTCTCGGGTAGCTTTCCAGACGCAGCTTTAGCACGGTATATGGCCATTGCGGCCCGGACGGCCTGGACCTGAGCCCGGCAGTAGATGTCGTTCAGGAAGAGATTGCGGGTGTCACTTATCAGATCACTCAGGATGATGGTGGGAGCGCCATCGGCGGCGTTGAACTCGAACTTTTCCAACAGTTGCTCGAGGTCGTCATATTTGCCCTGGCTGGGTCTTTCACTTTCGAGTATTTCAAGCGCAGACTCGAGAAACCTGTTGTATGTCACACGAGCCCGGTCCAGCACCTGAGCCACGGTCAGATTCCGCTGCTCCTCTTGCGATACACTGTCTTCTACGACCTTAGCCGCCAGCTCTGGAGATGCCTGCAAGCACTCGAGTACCCAATCACGCCAACGGGCTAAAGTCTCTCGTGGGTGCCAGCGCAGATCGCCGGCGGCGGCGAGTTCCTTCTCCAGCCAGGTAAGCGTCTCGGTATCCGGCGGCATCTTGCCCAGGACATATCGGATCAGAGCGAAGGCTTCGGTATCCACCGATTGCGAACAACCCCACATGACGAAAGTGTCTGCGCCAAGTTGCCGGGCGACTCGGCGCGCGGTCAGGGCATTTTCCAAGGCCGCCGTGTACCGGCCATCGCACGCAAACACCCTTCCCTGGACGATCAGGAAACGGCCTAGGTTGCGCACCGGGCCGGCCACCTGCCGGTCCACAGTCAAGGGCCACATGTGCGCCAATCCCCAGTCACACTGCGGCATCCTGCTGGCCACGGTGATTAGATCAATCACCTCCTTAAGATCTTGCGAGTTGACAAAGGACTTGACCGGCGGGCCAGGATCAAAGCGAGTTTCGAAGATACTCGCCTGGAAAAAACCGTCCGGCCAAGTCAAATCGGACGCCAGGAGGCACGCCTGGTAGTGAACCAGAGCAGCATTTCGCGAAGGCGGAAAGGAGGCCACCGTCGCCACAGCACATGCAGACAGAACCGTCGTCCCGAAAAGGCACACGAGGATCTTCTTCTCAACACTACTCCAGGTCATCATAGCCATCCCCTCTCAATGTCTCATTCTCGCCATCGCCTGCTGCCGCCGAGAGACGTGCTCCCAGCACTCGCACGCTCTGCAGGACAATTCTCTGGTTCTACGATAACATCAAACGAAACCTGAGGCAAGGAACTCTGTTCCTGTCGAGAGTCAGGGCACTCTTTGGCTCTATTGCAGGCTCGTTATGACTTTGTCATTCCGCGCACCATCGAGGAATCTGGCCGGGAACCAGACAGACGTCTCGTGCGTGACCAGATGTCTCGATTTCGCTTCGCTCCACTCCTAAGATAATGGAGGCTCAAAGTCACACTGTTTGGAGTTCCGCCTTCAGGCGGTCCCGTTCTGAACCGCGTAAACGCGGAACTCCAAACGAATGCGTCACCTGTACATCGGTGGCAGGTCTTCCATGAAGAGGGTTAGCGGGTCGGCTTCGAAGGTTTTGAAGTTTTCGACGGTGGGGGCGTCGGGGAAGGGGGCGTAGTTTTGGCGGCGGTCGGCGTTACGCCAGACCAGGACCCAGGCGATTCTCTTTGTCTCGGGGCTGGACTTGAGGGCGTCGAGCAAGATGTCGGTCCACCATTTCGCGTTGGCGGTGTTCTGGCTGACACCGGTCTCGGTCAGGGCAGCTATTTTGTTGTGCTCCTGGGCCAAGGCGACCACGGTCTCCAGCGCCCGTCGCACCTGGTCTTTGGTGTTGGGCGAGCGGAAATCACCGTAATTGTCGTGCCCGATGATGTCGATGACGTCGTCGCCGGGATAGCGTTCGAGATATTCGTCACGATCGCTGAAACGGTCGGGCGAGTACGCGGTGATGAGGTTGTGCAAGCCCTTGGTCTTCCGCAGATAGTCCATGGTGAACCGCCAGATCTGCTTGTACTCTTCCGGCGTGCACCACTTGGCGCCCCACCAGAACCAGGAGCCGTTGTGCTCGTGGAAGGGCCGAAAGATGACTGGGACCGGCTCGCCTTGAGGTCCCTTCAGGTCGGCGAGAAAGGCTGCGACTTCGTCCAGCTTGGCCAGGTACGCCTCGTGCTGGTCGCCTCCGGGCAGCAGGCTCGCCACCACGTTTTTC
This sequence comes from uncultured Pirellulales bacterium, assembly GCA_964527825.1. Classification (GTDB taxonomy): domain Bacteria; phylum Planctomycetota; class Phycisphaerae; order Sedimentisphaerales; family Anaerobacaceae; genus JAFGLV01. The sequence continues at coordinate 4,108 of CAZGRF010000005.1, read as the reverse complement.
TGGGTCCACGCGCTTTCGGTCGTCCCCGGAACGCGGGCGTGCCAACTGATCGTGCTGATCCCGCCTTTGGCGTAGCCCCGCGCGATCCATATCTTCATGTTCTCGAACGGAACGCCGTCGATGTTCGCAGACGTGCCGACGTGCCCGAGGTCCCAGCCGAAGACGGCGGGGAACTTGCCGCAGACGCGGTGGATGTCGCTGTCGAACGAGTTCGCATCGGCCTTCCATCCCACGCCGTAAGCGAGCGTGTCCTGATGGGCGAAGAGGACGCCCTCCTGCGCCAGCTCGTACAGGTTGCGATAGAGGGCCTGCGTCTGCGGCGTAGCCTGCGAGTCGGTCAGTTCAGGCGTCGAAGCGGAATCGGCGGCGACGACGAAGACAACACCGGTGGACAGCAGAAGCACTGAACCAAGAATCACTCGTTTCATATTGCTGCTCCTCTCGTGCAGGACCACTGGGCAGGTGGAACGCCTCAGCGTAGGGTGGGTTCTCAACCCACGCGCTAACGGTGATGGGCACTTTGACGCGTGGGTCAAGGACCCACCCTACATTTCGCAATAGCGCGACGAACGTGAATCGCGGCTTCTTGGCGCCGTCCTCTGTCATCCGTTCTCCGTCATGCGAGTCTTCCACCAGGGATTCGCGAGATTCCTGTCGATCAGCTCACAGCGCTGTTCGACGCAGCGTCGCGAGCACAGCCCGTCGCGTGGGGTGTTAGTGACGTAATCGAGCAGCCGGTCCACGGTGCTGGTCGCGACGTGGGTGCGCGTATCGGACGATCCGTAATAGATGAACACGTCGCCATTGTCGCGGGCGACCCAGCCATTGCTGAACACGACGTTGGATACGTCACCGATGCGCTCCTCGCCCTGCGGCGCAAGCAGGTAGCCGCCCGGCGCGGCGATGATTTTGTCGGGCTGCTTGAGCTCGGTCAGAAACGCGTAGAGCACGTACCGCAGCCCGGCCGCACAGGCCCGCACGCCGTGAGCCAGGTGCAGCCAGCCGGCCTTCGTCTTGATGGGGGCGGGACCCTGGCCGTTCTTGACTTCCTTGATCGTGTGGTACTGCCTGTCGTCGACGATCGTCTCCCGGTCGATAACGGCATGTTCGATATCGTCGGCCAGTCCCCAGCCGATGCCTCCGCCGGTGCCGGCGTCGATGAAGCCATCCTGGGGACGGGTGTAGAACGCATACTTGCCCTGCACGAACTCCGGATGCAGCACGACGTTTCGCTGCTGCGGTGAGCCGGTCTTCAGGTCGTCCAGGCGTTGCCATTCCTTGAGGTCTTTCGTGCGCACGATCCCGCACTGGGCGATCGCACTCGACAGGTTCCCGCGTGGAGCGTTCGGGTCCTTGCGCTCGGTGCAGAACAGCCCGCAGATCCAACCATCCTCGTGCTTTGTCAAGCGCATATCGTAGACGTTGGTGTCGGGATCGTCGGTCTCAGGCAGCAGCACCGGATAGTCCCAGAACCGAAAGCCGTCGATGCCTGTCTCGCTCTCGGCCACCGCGAAGAACGACTTGCGGTCGGCACCTTCGACCCGCGCTATCAGGCAGATAAGACCGCCCATCTCGATCGCGCCGACGTTGAACGCACTGTTGACGCCCAGCCGCTCGCACAGATGCGGATTGGCTTCGTAGTCGAGGTCGTAGCGCCAGAAGATCGGCGTGTGCGCACCGGTCAGCACGGGGTACTTGTATCGGTGAAAGACACCGTTGGTCTCCTCGACCCTGACGTTCTTGCGCGCGATGAGCTGCTCGTGCTGTGCGAAAAGGTTCCTGACCTGCTTCTCAAACGCGGCCTTGTCCATATCACGCTCATTCATTCTCAAGCTTGTCATACCAGTTGAGTTTCAGGAAAGCCGACGTTACGACCAACACCGCGACCGTGATACCCAGATTCCGGTAGCTGCGGATGAGCAGGTACGTCGGAACCAGAACTAGCGTTAGTTGCCAGATGATACCGACCGCGACGTTCGTCATGTCCCGACCGAAGGCGGTATTGGGCCGGAAGGTCGGGTCTTCCTTGATCACCTTTGCGCGGATCGGTCCCCAGAACCCCCACGGTCGGACCTGCCTGTAGAACTTCTTGAGCACCGCTTCCTCATCGGGCTTGGTGCTCAGGGTAGCGATCACCGAAGCCGCCAGGCTGATTGCTAAGATGATCGGGAACAACGCAATGTTGCGTTCGAGGTTCCAGAGCAGGTTTTGGTCTTTCAGAACCAGCGGCAGAGGCAGAAAGATCGCGGCCGCGATGCCGGAAATCATCCCGCTGAAATAGCCATAACCGTTGAACCGCCACCAGTACCACTTGAGCAGATTCGCCGCCGTGTAGCCACCGAAGAGGCCATTGACGATCCATTGCGTCACCGTGTTGACTGATTTGGTCATCATGCCAAACGCGATGCCGACTATCAGGATCAATACGGAGCAAACGTAGCTGGCATAGACATACCGTTTGGCAGGCGCGTTCGGGTTGATGTGCTTCTTGTAGAGATCGTTGACGACGTACGATGCTCCCGCGTTGATGGTGGCACTGAACGTGCTCATGAACGCCGCCAGCAGACCGGCCAGGACGAACCCGGTCAGACCGACGGGCAAACGGTTGATGACACTGGGCAGGACTTTTTCGGCGTCAAAGCCACCGCTCATCTGCGTGGTCACATCCTTGAAGACAACCAACCCGAGAATGGTGATGCCCACGATCATCAGGTAGCGGGGCATGAACAGTACGACCGAGACGAACCCGCTCATCTTCGCGGCTTCCTTCGGACTGCGGGTGGAGAGGACTCGCTGCATGTCGTAGTTCGGGGCCGGGCCGGCAGCGCTGTTGAGCATTCCTTTGAACAGTACGATCATGAAGACCAAGCCGAACAGCTCCCAGCCGTCCTGGGCAATCTGTTCGTTGATCTGCGGGATGTGCTGCGACCAGTCCAGGTTCAGCTTCCAACCGAAGAACAGGTTGTGCCAGCCCTCCGGCACGGCCGCGCTGATCTGCGCGGCGGTCGTCTGCTGAAAGGCAATCACCGCGATATACACGGAGCTGATGGTCATCAGGATGTACTGGATGACATCGGTCACCGTGACACTCAGCATCCCGCCGAAGATGACGTACAGCGACGTGACGCCCATCAGGATCATGGCATACGTGTTGTCAGAAAGGTCCCAGGGGAGGAATATGCCCGAGAACTTTCCGATACCCCGAAACGCGTACGCGAGGAATCCGACGACCGAGACCATCGCGAAGATGACCACGCTGATGTGGGACAGCTTAGCCCCGGTGCTGTTGCCGAACCTCGTGGTGATCCACTCGGCGCCGGTCATCACGTTGGAGCGCCGCAACCAGACCGCGAGGAAGATCATCAGGAAGATCTGGTTGAAGACCGGCCAGACCCAAGGCAAGAAAACCCCTTTGAGCCCGTAGACGAATATGGTCATTACGAGCCACATCGTGCCGGTGATATCAAACATGCCGGAGGCATTGGCGACGCCGAGAACGTACCAGGGGACGCGGTTGCCGCCGAGGAAATAGGACTTGAGGTTGCGGCTGGCCAGTTTGGACATGGCGAAACCCGCGACCATGATGACGACGATGTACGCCGCAATAATCCCTATGTCGATTCCTGTGAGTGTGAGTACCGTCGCCAGCATAGCATCTCCTTACGAATTGATATGTTCAAGCCGTCTGAGGATTTCGAGGCATCCGCGCACGCCGTGGTACGGTCCTTTCCACTCGGAGACCTTCGGCTCGGTCGGGTCGGGCCGGCCGGTCGGGTCGATCCGCCAGAACCACTCACCATGTTCCCTATCGACGAAGTGTCTCTCGATGAAACTCCAGGCCTTGCGGGCGGCGTCGAGGAACGACGGCTCACTCGAAAGCTCATAGGCGTTCAGAAATCCTACGACGCTTTCGATTTGCGGCCACCATTCCCGGTTCGGGTCCGTGATGTGCCCGTGCTGACCTCGGTAGCACAAACCGCCGTCGTGATCGACGCCCTCCGTCAGCACCGCCTGTGCCAGCCGCAACGCCAGGCGTTGCGTCCGTGCCGCGATCATTGGATCATCCAGGACTTCGGTGGCCTCGCACAGCAGCCAACTGGCCTCGATA
>CAZGRF010000004.1:0-25152 GCA_964527825.1 uncultured Pirellulales bacterium | reverse complement strand
CACCACGTGGGTATCCCCAGCGATGCTGCTGGGCCGGACGACAGCTACAGCGCGGAGCACAAGCTCTATGCTTGGGGATATTTCGAGAGTCCCTACGGTGTGGAGTGGATGCATTTTGACCCCGATTGTCCCCTGCCCGAGCTCGTCAAGACGGTCCCGCACGTGGCCTTTGTTGTGGAGGACATTGAGTCCGCCATCGCCGGCCAGGACGTCCTGATCGCGCCCAACAGTCCGACCGAGGGCGTGACAGTGGCCTTCATCGCCGACAACGGCGCGCCCATCGAATTCCTGCAGTTCGACCGGCCCGAGTCGGAAATCTGGCCGCACGAGGCCAAGTTCAGAATCGCGTGAGAGATAGCCCGAACGGCTTTCCACCGCAGGCCCAAAGCGAAGGGTTGCTAGTCAGACCAGTCTGTGCTTGAATGCATGACCATTCTCTGCAAGGATTGTCAAATCGTTGCGGGATCGTCGTAACGCGGTAGGGGCGAATAACTATTCGCCCTTGCCCGAGGATTGGTAAGACGGCCCGGACGCGTGCGCGGGCGAATGATTATTCGCCCCTACCAGGCATACGTAGAACGCGCTGCGTGTCCTGCAAACACAGAACGGTGTGGTACGATGAAATATCGCAGACTGGGAAGAACGGACCTACGGGTCTCGGTCATTGGTGTCGGGACTTGGCAATTCGGTGGCGAGTGGGGCAAAGACTTCGAGCAAGCCGAAGTCGATGCTATTCTCGATACGGCTGGCGACCTGGGGGTCAACCTGATCGACACGGCCGAGTGCTACGGCGCTCACCTCTCTGAGGAATTCATCGGCCAGGCCATCAAAGGACAGCGCGACAAATGGATCATCGCCACCAAGTTCGGCCACAAGTTCCATCGCGCATTCGAGCGAGACCACGTCTACGATCCGGATGAGGTCCGCAAGCAGTTGGAGGACTCGCTGCGGGCGCTCCAGACCGACACCATCGACTTGTATCAGTTCCACAGCGGCACCGATGCGATGTTCGATACCGAAGGGTTGTGGGGAATGCTCCGGGACCAGCGGCAGGCCGGCAAGATCCGCCACCTGGGTATCTCCATCTCCAAGAGTTATGACGGTGTTCATCAGATTGACAACGCTTCCGAGGTTGGCGCTTGCGCCTTCCAGGTCGTCTACAATCGTCTGCGTCGCAAACACGAGGGCCATACGTTCAAGGCTGCCATCGAGCAAGACCTGGGTGTGCTGGCGCGCGTCCCACTGGCCAGCGGTTTCTTGAGCGGCAAGTTCTCCAGGGACACGCATTTCGGCAAGAACGACGTCCGCGGTGCCTGGATGAGCGAGTCGGAGCGGCTGGAGATGATCGACGAGGTCGAACGCCTCAAGGCTGAGGAGGTCCCGCCGGAGGTGCCGATGGCTCAATGGGCCTTGGCCTGGGCGCTGCAACATCCGGCCGTCACCTGTGTCATCCCCGGCTGCAAGAACGTCGAACAGACGCGCGCGAACGCCTTGGCTGCGGATCTGGACATGGTTAGCATCGACCATCCGCAGGCGGTGGCGTGAACGCTGCGCGAACGCACGGTCGGGAAGGAGGATTGACCATGTCGGTAGGGCTGCTGCTGCGTGTGCTGTCCATGTTGGTCGCTGTGACAGCAGGTGGCTGCGCGGGCACGTCGTGTCGGACGTGCCGGGGGACAATTCCGTACGCGCAAGTTGCGCTGCTTTTTTCCGACAACTTCTCGCGCGATCTGTCCAACTGGGTCGCCGAGGGCGGCCGGCCTGAATTGACCAGGGGCGAGATGGAATTGGACACGCCCGTGGGGTCGACGGTTTGGTTGAAGCACGAGCTTTCGGGCAACGTGCTCATCGAGTACGATGTCACCGTCCTGCGGATGGGCGGTGCGAACGATCGCGTCAGCGATCTGAACTGCTTCTGGATGGCGACCGATCCCGCTCACCCGGACGATCTGTTCGCCGCCGGTCCACAGCGAGAGGGTGTCTTCGCGAACTACCACGGCCTGAGTCTCTACTACGTCGGCTACGGCGGCAACACGAACACCACGACCCGGTTCAGGCGCTACCACGCTGGCCGGCGCGAACTGCTGGGTGAGCGTACCGACCCGGTTCATTTGATCGTCCCCAATCACACGTATCACATCCAGCTCGTCGTGTGCGACGGCGTGGTCGAATACTACTGTGATGGCGAACGACTGTTTCGCTACGAGGACCCCGAGCCGTACCGGCGGGGCCACTTCGGCCTGCGCACGGTCCAGAACCATCTGTCGATGGACAACTTCCGCGTCGTGCGCGTCCAGCCATACAAATAGCGAAAGGACACCCGCATGCCGAATCGGGGTGGAGACACAGGCCAAAACGTGAAGCTCCTGAAGGGGAGCTGCCTCTGCGGCACGGTGGCGTATGAGATTCGCCCGCCTTTTCAGTGCTTTCGATACTGCCACTGTCCCCGCTGCCGCAAGGCCACCGGCAGCGCCCACGTGGCCAACCTTTTTCTCGCGCCCGATCAACTCCGCTGGACTTCGGGCGCCGCTAGCGTCGTGCGGTACGATCTGCCGGAGGCGCGGAGTTTTGCGACGTGCTTTTGCCGGGTATGCGGGTCGCCGCTGCCGCGACTGTCACGGGACGGTTCGCGCTTGGTCGTTCCCGCAGGTTCCCTGGATGATGACCTTGAGATCTTCCCCGAGTGCAGCATCTTCTGGGATTTCCGTGCGCCCTGGTACAAAGAGCCCGGCGACATCCCGAAGTTTGCGGGCTATCCGCCCGGGTCGAAGTAGGCGTCCGGCAGAGGCGAGAACCGCAGGGCGCTCTCACGCCAGGCTGGCGCCGGACAGCAGGCGGGCGGCGGATTTGGCGAAATAGGTCAGGATGATATCGGCGCCGGCGCGTTTGATGCTGGTCAGGACCTCCATCATCGCCGCCTTGCCATCGAGCAGGCCCCGCTCGGCGGCGGCGTTGAGCATCATGTATTCGCCGCTGACGTTGTAGGCGGCGATCGGACAATCGAATCGCTCGCGGGCGGCGTGGATGATGTCGAGGAAGCTCAGGGCGGGCTTGACCATCACCATGTCGGCGCCCTCGTCGAGGTCCAGTTCGATCTCGCGGATCGCCTCACGACCGTTGGCGGGGTCCATCTGATAGCCCTTGCGGTCGCCAAAGGCCGGGGCGGATTCGGCCGCGTCGCGGAACGGGCCGTAGAAGGCCGAGGCAAACTTGGCGGCGTAGGACATGATCGCCACGTCGTGGAAGTCGTTGCATTCCAGTGCGTCGCGGATCGCCCGGACGCGCCCGTCCATCATGTCCGACGGTGCCACGATGTCGGCGCCCGCCTGCGCATGGGACAACGCCATCTTCGCGAGCAGCTCGCACGTGGCGTCGTTATCGACCTTGCCGTCTTTGACCACGCCGCAGTGGCCCGTGCTCGTGTATTCGCACAAACAGACGTCCGTAACCACGAGCAACTCGGGCACGCGCTTCTTAATTCGTCGAATCGCCTCTTGCACCGGGCCTGATTCTGACCAGGCCTCGGAGCCTTTGTCGTCCTTCTTCTCGGGCAAGCCGAATAGAAGCACGGCGGGGATACCCAGGCCGGCAACCTGCTCCGCCTCGTCCGCGATCAGGTCCGCAGAAAGGTGGAAGCAATCGGTCATCGAGGCAATCGGCTTTTTCAGCTTCTCGCCCGCCCGGACGAAAAGAGGGTAGATCAGGTCATCGACGCTAACGGCTGTTTCGCGCACCATGCGCCGCATCGTCGCACTCGTGCGAAGCCGTCGCATTCTGGTTTGAGGAAAGCCCATATTCAATCGCTCCTGTGCGAGGTGGGGTAAACCCCACCCTTCTTTGTCTCGGCGCTTTCAATGGCAGCGAGCATCCCGTCGACGGTGTGCTCGGAGGCCTCCAGATCGACCCGCACGCCGAGTCGGGCCAGCTCGGCGCCGGTGACCGGTCCGATGGAGGCCACTTTGGCTTTGCTCGCGTTCACGACGTCCGGCGGGATGCGTGCGAAGAACGCTCGCACCGACGAAGGGCTCGCGAAGGTCAGCCAGTCGATGGCGCCACCTTGAATCTGTTCCAGCAATTCGCGTCCGTCTCCTTCGTGCTCGACGGCCGTGTAGATCGGGACGTCGCGCACCTGCGCGCCGGCCTTCAGCAGCAGCTCGGGCAATTCGTTCGAAGCCAGTTCCGAGCGCAGCAGTAGCATCCTCTTGTCGCGCACGTTCGTATGCGTCATAAGCTGGTGGCCCAGTTCCTGGCCCGTAAAGACCGTTGGCACGAAGTCGGCGCGAATCCCATACCGCTCCAGGCTCATGGCCGTTTTGACGCCGAGCGTAGCCAGCTTCGCTCCTGCGAAGACGCGCGCGTCTTTGCCCAACTTGTACAACGCGTCGAAGAATACCGCGACCCCGTTCGGGCTCGTGAAGATGACCCAGTCGTGCTCGGCTGTCTCGGCCAGGGCTTTGAGGAATTCATTACTCTCTGTCTGCGGCTTGATCACCACGGTGGCGAATTCCACCGGCCGGCCGGCGCGATTGACGATCTTTTGCGCCAGCTCGGCGTTGCCCTTCGGATCGCGTGTGGCAACGATCGTTTTCCCGAACAAGGGCTGTCGCATGAACCAGTTCAGGTTTGTATCGCCCTCGGCCACCTGTCCCACGATGATCAGGGCGGGCGGTTCGATGTGCTCGCGCCCACACGTCTCGACGATCTGGCTCAGCGGCGCGCGGACGACGCGCTGCGTGGGGAGCGTCGCGTTCGCCACGAGGGCCACCGGCGTCTCGGCCGCCATGCCGTTGGAGATGAGACTGTCGGCGATCAGCCCGAGCGTGCCGATGCCCATGTAGAAGACGAGCGTGCCCGGAAAGTGCGCCAGCACGTTCCAGTCGATATTTGTGTCTTCTTTGCCGTCGGCCTCGCGGCCCGTGATGAAGGCGACCTGCGAGCTGTAGCGCCGGTCGGTGAGCATGATGCCGGAGTATTCGGCCCCGGCGATGGCGGCGGTGATGCCGGGCACGATCTCGAAGCCGACACCCGCTTCGTTCAGCAGGACGGCCTCTTCCGTACAGCGGCCGAAGATGCAGGGATCGCCTCCCTTGAGGCGCACCACGATCTTGCCGGCCAGCGCCTTGTCCACCAGGATTTGGCTGATCTGATCCTGAGTGAACGAGCCGGGCCCGATGCGCTTGGGGACGTTGATGATCTCGGCGTCCGGGCGGGCCAGCGCCAGCAGCGCCGGATTGGCCAGCTTGTCGACGATGACGCAGTCGGCAAGCCGAATGAGCTCGGCCCCGCGCAACGTGATCAAATCGGCCCGGCCGGGGCCGGCCCCGACCAGATAGGCAAACCCTTTCTTAGGTCCTGACATCACCTTCGTGTCTCTCCCTTTCCAGAGTATCGAGGATTCTTCTCCCGCCAGCCTGGAGCAGTTTCTGGGCCGCCGCCCTGCCTGTCTCGCGGGCCTCTGACACCGGTCCGGTCGTGCGTGCTCTCAGGAGTTCGGCGCCGTCGAGAGTCGATATGAAAGCGTCCAGCGTGATGGTGTCGCCGGTGCACTCGGCGTATGCCCCGACGGGTGCGTGGCAGCCGCATTTGAGATCGACGAGAACCTGCCGTTCAGCGTCGGTGATGGCCCTGGCCTGCTGGTCATCTATCGAGGCGAGGATCTCGTTCGTCATTGCGTCAGCGGCTCTGGCCTGAACGGCCAGGACCCCCTGAGCCGGCGCCGGGATGAACTCATGCGGATCGAACGTAAACGAGATAAGGCTGCTCATCCCCAGCCTCTCCAGGCCGGCCCGGGCCAGCACAATCGCGTCGAGGTCGCCCTCCTTCAGCTTCCTTATACGGGTCTGGACGTTGCCTCGGATGGGGACCGGCTCGAGGTCGCTTCTGAGGTGGCGCAGTTGCGCCACGCGTCTGAGACTGGAAGTGCCGATCTTCGCGCCTGCGGGGAGCCGGTCAAGCGAATCCACCCGCTCGCGCGCCAGCACGCAGTCCTGCGGAAAGCGTCGGTCATAGACGGCAGCGACGGTCAGACCCTCGCGTTGCCGCGTAGGCAGGTCCTTGAAGCTATGCACGGCGAAATCGGCCTCGCCGGCGGCGAGGATTTCCTCCAGCCGCGCTGTGAAGTACCCCGTGTCCTTGAGGTTCCACAGGACGGTGCGCCGGTCGCGGTCGCCTTCGGATGTCACTTCTCTGATCTTGATTTCAATGTCGCGGTAGTGCCGTTTCATAGCGGCGATGACCATCTGCGTCTGTGCGACAGCCAATGGGCCCCGGCGGGTTGCAACAGTGAGGGTCTTCATGCGAACTCTGTGTTGCCCTTCCTTCGGTATGTCGGAAAGCTGCCCTTCTATCCGGTGTATCCACAGACGCCGACACGCGGTGAATTGACCACGGGCAAGAGCATCTCCTCGCCGCATTCGTGCTGCCGCGCGCATGCTCTGCAGAGCCACCCGCTTCCCTCGTAAAGGCACTGTCCGCACACTTGCACAGCGGGCTGGCCGCACTTGACACACGGTATCGTCGGAGGTTCGTTCCGCGCCAGGACACGAACGCCTTTGCCTTTGAGTTTGCTCTCTCCTTCAGAGACGATCTTCAGGAGCAGATGCGTGGTACTGCCGAAATCGTACTCGTGATAGAACTTCAGTCCGGGCCTGAGCACCTCGCTTAGCGGAATATCCATGTCCTCGTCGCCAAGCTCCCCCATTGGTTCGGCGGAATAGCTTATGCCTTCGATGGTAAATGCGCTCAGGTGGCCGCAGCACTCCAGCCACGCGTCTCGGAGGAATCCATCCAGGACTTCGAGCGATGCCCTGACCGGTACTTCCAGGTGCATCCAATACTCGGGCAGATACCGGCCTTCGACCATCAGGTGAAAGGCTGTCGCCCGGCTTGGACGCCCGGCAGACGCGCCGTCAGGAGCATCATTCTTCTGCCGGCAGGCGGCCAGATGCTTAGTCATGGCGCTCTTGTCGAAGATGCCGCCACAGATATTGCACTTGCCGCTTGATGCTATCTTCTTCCTGGCCATTTGCAGAGCCTCCCACGTGTCAGCACAGGACCGGACGAGCGTTCGCAGAGGTCGCGGCCACGCGAAGACCTCCGGTGGGTCCGTTATGCCGCACCATCATATTGCGTACCAGTCATGCCTCAGTATCTCGCAACAAGAACATCTTGTTGATCAGATCGACAGCCTGTAGTTGCTCGGCGGTGGGCTCGCCGCCGCCGTCCTTGATAAGGTTGATGGGCCCGTGCAGGACCTTCTTCACGAGCGACTCGGCGAAGGCCTGCAGTCTCTCGGTGTTCTCGGGACCGAAGTCGCCGGCATAGCGTCTGGCCTCACCTCGGGCTAATTCCAGCCCGGCCTGTGTCAATCTGGAAATCACCGGAACAAGATCGAGAGATTCGTACCATTGCGAAAACAGCGCGACAAATTCATCGATAATGGCGCGGGCCTTGGGAATCTCACGGCTGCGTTTGGCTCGATTGACGCCGATCTGTTCGTCGAGGTCGTCGATGTTATAGAGGGTGACACCGTCGAGGCGACCGATGGCTGGGTCTACGTCCCGGGGGACGGCGATATCGACGATCAGCAAGGGCTTGCTTCGGCCGGCCAGGTGCCGCTCGACAGTGTCGCAGGTCAGAACGGGTTCGGGGGCCGCCGTGGTGCCGACGACAAGATCCGCATCGGCCAACTGCTCGGCGACCTCTGCTAGGCTAACGCCGTGGGTCGCATCGAAACGTCGCGCCAGCGCCCGCGCCTTGTCCACATCGCGATTGGCGATGACCAACCGTGCCAGGCCTGCCTTGGCCAGATACTGCGCGACAAGCTCAGCATTCTCGCCGGCCCCCATGATGAGGGCCTTGGCGCTCTGCAGGTTCACTCTGCTCCTGGCCAGCTCGATGGCGGCCTGTCCTATCGACACGGCGCCGCAATTGATATCGGTACGCGTGCGGACCGCCTTGCCCGCGCGGAAGGCATGATGAAAGAAGCGGTGGAAGATCAGCCGGCTCATGCGGGCCTCCAATGACTCGGCATACGCGGCCTTGACCTGCCCGAGAATCTGGTTCTCGCCGATCATCTGCGAGTCCAGACCGGCGGCGACCTCGAAGAGATGACGGACGACCCCCATGCCCTCGGTTAGCTTGCTGCGTGCGGTCCAAACCTCGACGGCCTCGGGCCCGTGCGGGACGAGGAGCTCACACAGGGTGGAATGGCAGTCGAGATCCTTCTTGGCGTACAGGTAGAATTCGAGCCGGTTGCAGGTCTGGACGATTGCAGCCTCGCTGATGTAGCCACTGTAGTGCATCGCCTTGAGTAAGGCGTGACGCTGCTCGGGCGCAAAGGTCACCTTCTCGCGGACCTCCACGGGACAATCGTGATACGTCAGGTTGTTCAGGACCAGCTTCACAGCCAAATCATCCGCATCTGCACATTCTCAGAAATCCCACTGTATAGTCTATCCGGCCCGGTCAGGTTCGGCAATCTTCCTTGCACGCGATTCGACACGGCTCCGAGGCGCCGTCAGGGCGAACAAGCTTGCGGGCGCGGCGGCTCTGCCGGATAATGATTGCTGGATGGAATAGTCTTCCCGGCGTCGTTGCGTCGTGCCACGGGGCCGGGAAGCGGTTAAGGAGAGCGCATGAGCCGGTTGACACGGCCCGTCCTGTGGGCCGCTCTTGTGGCTATCGTCTTGCTGACGTGTTTCTCGATCTACGGCGCCTTTCTGGGGGCCGAGCGAGCGAGAGAGTTCTTCAATTCGCTGCCGTTGGCGGTTTATTGGTTCGCCTTTGCGGTCTTGCTTGTGGTGGGCGTCGTCCTTTTTCGGCGGCTCCGGCGGGTGCCGGCGCTATTGCTGATGCACACCGGCTGCGTTCTGATCCTGGCGGGCGGAATGTGGGGCTCGAGGGCCGGCAACGCGTTGCAGCGACAGCTTCTGGGCATCGACAAGATCTGCGAAGGCCGGATGCCCATCCTCGAAGGTACCTCCGAGAATCGCGTCATAGTGGCGGATAGCAATGACGTGCCGCTCTTGCCTTTCTCGGTGCGGCTCAGGGACTTTCGGCTGGAGTACTACGGCGTGGGCACGCTGATGATCCGCGACCAGGCGGGACACATGTGGAGGACCACGGCCGAGCCGGGCAAGGTCGTCGAGTTGGGTAGCGGTTTGGGCACAGTCACCGTCGAGCGCGTCTTCCAGAACTTCAAGATGGATATTGGTGGCGATGAGCCCGTTGCGTTCGATGCCCCCGGGGGCTCTAACCCGGCTGTCCAGGTCCAGGTCGCCAAACCCGACGGCACGGTCGCGAGCCGCTATGTTTTCGAGAGTTTTCCCGGATACGAGCGGCCGCAGGACCGGCTCACCATGAGCTACCGCAGGACCGTTCGGGATTTCATCAGTGAGCTCGAGATCGTCCGGGACGGCGTGGTCGTTGCCTCAAAGAACATCGAAGTCAACCATCCGCTGCATTACGGAGGCTATCACTTCTATCAGCATGAGTACGGTGAGAATCAGATGGGCGAGTACACGGTGCTGATGGTGGCCTCCGATTCCGGTCTGAACGCGGTCTACGCCGGCTACATCATGCTGGCCGCGGCCGTCTGCTGGCATTTCTGGGGTCGACGCGTGCTGGCAAGGGTCCGGATTGTGCCGAGCGACGCCCCCGCAAAGGCGCGAGGGTAAGGACGCCGATGGAAGTCAAGTACACCATTCAGGGCTTGCTCATCTACGCCACCATCGGGGCGTACCTGTCGGCTTTCATCGCGACAGTAGCGGGCCGGAGGAAGGCCGGGCATGTGCTCTTTCTCGGCGGCTTCGCCGCTGCCGTCGCTGCCTATGCGTACCGCTGGGTCCACGTGGGACATGTGCCGCTGCAGAATCTCTTCGAGGTGTTTCTGTCTCTGGGCGTTCTGTGCTATCCGGTCTCGTGGTTCTGCCGGCGCGTGCTTCGGATCGGCGGGCAGTGGGCGGACATGCTCATCGGAGCGATCGTCCTTGTCCCGGCCGGCTTCAAATTCAGTGCCGAGCCGCAGCAATTGCCGCCAGCCTTGCAGAGTTGGTTGTTCGTCCCGCACGTTGCCGCCTACATGTTTAGCTATGTCTTCATGGCCAGGGCCTTCTTTCAGGCAGCCGAGCAGTTGCTGGTGAGGCCCAGGGCCGAGAGCCCGTTCTTGCCGCCGGAGCGGGCCACGTATGAGCTGGTCACCATCGGCTTTCCGCTGTTGACGCTGGGCCTGATTCTGGGCAGCGTCTGGGGCAAGTTCGCCTGGGGCGACTATTGGGGCTGGGACCCGAAAGAGCTTTGGTCGCTGGCCTCGTGGCTGGTGTATGTGGGCTATCTTCATTGGCGGCACATGTTTGGTACGCGATACGCCAAGATCAACAGTGTCTGGGCCATCGTAGGGCTGGTTGTCATCGTGATTACTATGCTCTGGGTGAATCTGTCGCAACTGTTTCCCGGCCTGCACAGCTACGCGATGTAGGCCGGGCGCAAATCAGACGAGGAGGACTTCTCGGAGGGAAGTAGATGTTGGATACAAGACACATCCGGATCGGCGCAGCTATCGTCATGCTGTGGGCCGCGGCCAGCTGCGCCGACATCACTCTTGCCGAGAACGGGCAGGCCAAAACCGTAATAGTGGTTCGGCCCGACGCATCGGAGCCGGTGCAGCACGCCGCGAAGGAGTTGGCCACCTTCCTCGGACAGACTACGGGCGGCCAATTCGAGATCGTCAACAGGATGGAAGGTGGCAGGCCCTGCATCTGCCTGTTCCCGGAGGCGGCGCTGCGCGCCAGGAGCAGCCGTGCGGCCGACGACCTCGGAGTCGAAGGGGTTGTCCTCAAGACGTTCAGAAATGGCCTGATCCTGACCGGCGGCGAACCACGCGGGACACTCTATGCTGTCTATACCTTCCTGGAAGACTACCTGGGGTGCCGGTGGTGGTCGTCCACTGAGAGTACCATCCCGCGCCGACCCACCGTCACGATTGGGGATATCGACGTGCGCTATGAGCCACCGCTGGAATATCGGGAGGCCTACTGGTTCGATGCGTTCGACGGGGACTGGGCCGTGCGGAACAAGTGCAACGGCAACGGCGAACGACTCGACGCCCGGCGCGGGGGCAAGCATAAGTACGAAGGATTCGTCCATACCTTCTACCGACTGATTCCGCCGCAGGTGTACTTCGAGGATCATCCCGAATGGTTCAGTGAGATCGACGGCAAGCGAACGGCCGAGCGGGCGCAGCTCTGTCTGACCAATGAGCAGATGCGGGCCGAGCTGGTCGGGAATCTGAAGGAGCGACTGCGCGGCAATCCCGAGGTCACCATCGCGTCAGTCTCGCAGAACGACTGGCGCGGCAATTGCCAGTGTCGCAAGTGCAAGGCGGTAGAGGAGGAAGAGGGCGGTCCGGCAGGGTTGATGTTGCGTTTCGTCAACGCGGTGGCCGCTGATATCGAGGAGGAGTTTCCGAACGTCGCGATCAGCACGCTGGCCTACCAATACACACGCAAACCGCCGCAGCGTGTCAAGCCGCGTCATAACGTCATCGTGAGGCTTTGCAGCATCGAATGCTCGTTCAGTAAGCCGCTGGCTGACGAGCGCAACCAGTTGTTTCGCGACGACCTTGTCGGCTGGTCGAAGATCTGCAACCGCCTCTATATCTGGGACTACACGACGAACTTCCGGCACCACATCATGCCGCACCCGAATCTGCGCGTGCTGGGACCCAACGTGAAGTTCTTTGCCGACCATAACGTCAAGGGCGTCTTCGAGCAAGGCGCCTATACGACCAACGGCGCCGAGATGGCCGAGTTGCGGGCCTGGGTCTTAGCCAAGCTGCTGTGGGACCCGAACCGCGACGGCCAGGCCCTTATCGACGAGTTCATCGAGGGCTACTATGGCCCGGCCGCACCTCATGTCAAGGCGTACCTGAAGGTCACACACGATGCTGTCGAAGCCAGCGGCGACTGGCTGGGCTGCTTCTCGCAGCACACCGCCAAGTTCTTGAGTTTCGAGACCCTTGCAGAAGGCTGGAGACATCTGCAAGCCGCCGAAGAAGCAGTGCAGGACGATCCCGACTTGCGGCTTCGCGTGCAGGTGGCCCAATTGCCCGTCATGTATGTCTTCATGATGCGCTGGGATGAGATGCGCGAGGCCGCCAAAGCCGCCGCGGCCGAATGGCCCATGCCTGAGTCGATCCGGGAGACGTACGGTCGCTTCATGGAGGTCGCCCGCAAGAAGAACATCACGCGCCTCGATGAATGGAACGAAGGTTTCGGAGCGCTGGACCGAGCCTTGGATGGCAGGCAGCAGTAGAATGACCGACGAACCCAACGCATTGGAAGCCAAGGACGTGACCGTGCGGTTCAACGGACAGACCGTCCTGCGCGATTTCTCGATGGCATTGCAGGCCGGCGAGAAAGCCGTGTTGACGGGCCCTTCGGGCTGTGGCAAGTCTACGGTGCTGCGCTGCCTGCTCGGCTTCGTTACCCCCGAAGAGGGAACCGTGCTCGTGGCGGGCACGCCGCTTGCGGCTGAGACGGTCTGGTGCCTGCGACGGCAGATCGCTTACGTTGGGCAGGAGCCGGACCTCGGCAGTGGTCTCGTGGGCCAGATACTTGAACGGCCGTTCCACTATCGCGCCAACGCCGCCCTCAAGAGCAACCTGCGGCGCGCGCCGGAGTTGTTCGAGACCTTCCGGTTGGCGGCGTCACTACTTGACAAGGAAACAGGGAACCTCTCGGGCGGCGAGAAGCAGAGAGTGGCGCTGGTCTCGGCGCTCTTGCTCGACCGCCGGGTTCTTCTGCTCGACGAGATTACCTCTGCTCTGGACGCAAAGAGCACAGACGCAGTCGCCGACTACTTCCGCTCTCGTGACGGTGTCACGGCGCTATTCGTGGCCCATGACACGGATCGGTTCTCCTTCGTGAACCAGGTGGTGACGCTGCCTCAGCTTTCGTCGCGAGGTGACCCATGAACGTTGTTGACATTGGCCCCTGGGAGCTGGCCGCGGCGTACCTGCTGCTGACCTTTCCGCTGGCCATCATGCTGTGGTACCGAATTCCCATGATCGGCCAGACCGCGGTCGCTCTGACGCGGATGACGGTCCAGCTTCTCCTCGTCGGCCTTTACCTGCAGGTGATCTTCGAGCTAAACAACGGCTGGCTCAGCGCGGGGTGGCTCCTTATCATGGTCGTGGTGGCGGACGTGTCCATTGTGCGCTCGACTTCCTTGCGGCTGCGTCGGATCGCTCTGCCCTTGTTCGTGGCCTTGCTGGCCGGGACGGCCGCGCCGCTGCTGCTCTTCGTCGGTCTGATTCTGCAACGCTCGAACCTGCTGGATGCGCAGTATGCCATCCCGATCGGCGGCATGATCCTCGGCAACTGTCTGCGGGCCGACATCGTCGGCGTCCGCACTTTCTACGAGGGCATCCGGACCGGCGAGAAGGTGTTCCTCCAGAGTCTCGCTGACGGCGCCATGCTGCGCGAAGCGACGCGCCCGCATGTGCGGAAAGCGTGCCAAGCGGCCGTGGCGCCCACGGTCGCGACGATGGCCACCATCGGCCTGGTGTCCCTCCCGGGAATGATGACGGGCGTGATCCTGGGTGGGGCCAGCCCGGCGATCGCCATCAAGTACCAGATTGCGATCATGATCTCCATTTTCTCCGGCACGGCCATCACTCTGGCCCTAGGACTGTGGCTGACCACCAAGACCGGCTTCACCGCGTACGGCGTGCTGGACCGCACGATCTTCCGGCCCGGCTCGCAAACGTGACACCCGGTTCGGCCTCAGTCTTCCGTTGGCGCTGGCGGGAGATTCAGATACGATTGCCAGGAGTGTGCCCGTGAGGGCATAGGAGAACGTCTGACAGCGTCACTGCAGACTGAATACGTACTCGATGCACAATGCGAAAGGATCAACCATGAACAGGATATGGCGGGTGGGTGTCGTTCTTTTTTTGCTGGGTATCATGGCCGGGACTGCCACGCAGATCGGGGCGCAGAATCGTGGCCGGCCCCCGCGGATTCAGTACGTCGAGACGGAAACGGGGCGGTGGATGATCCACGACGTGAACCGGCCGGCGCCGCCCGTGATTACGCCGGGCACGTGCAGCACGCAAGAGACACCGGGGCAGGCTCCCTCCGATGCGATCGTGCTCTTCGACGGCAAAGACCTGGCGAACTGGATCGACCCCAACGGTAACGCGTCGCGATGGATCGTTCGTGATGGGTACATGGAATCGGTCAAAGGCGCGGGGTACGCCAAGACCAAGCAGGAGTTCGGCTCATGCCAGTTGCACGTCGAGTTCGCCACGCCCGCGCGGGTGACTGGCTCCAGCCAGGGCCGGGGCAACAGCGGCGTATTCCTGCAAGGACAGTATGAAGTGCAAGTCCTCGATTCGTACGAGAATGCAACCTATCCAGATGGTCAGTGCGGCGCGCTGTATGGCCGGTCTGTTCCGCTAGTCAACGCCTGCCGTGGGCCGGGCCAGTGGCAGACCTACGACATCATCTATCACCGCCCGCTCTTCGGCGCCGACGGCAGCGTGACGAGAAAGGCGACGTTCACAGTCATCCAGAACGGCGTCCTGATCCAGGACCACGTCGAGCTGCAAGGCGGTACCGGCTGGATGGGTCCGCACGCGATCAGCGACTATGTTCCGCACGGCGACAAAGGCCCCATCATGCTGCAAGACCACAACAACCCCGTGCGCTTCCGCAACATCTGGATACGTGAACTGAAGGACTGAGGCACTCGATTCATGTACACCTCCGTCCGCGCACGGTCCGTGGGTGTCCGTGTCCGTCTGTGTTTACCTGGTCTCTACCATCCTTTGAGGTGCCGCAGGTGCGAAGGCAACAACCTCTGGGCACGCTCACGCGGGCCTTGGAGGCTGAACAGTCGTCGGGCGTAGCGATACTCCTCGGGGAAGGCATCCGGGCCATACATGAACACGCCGCCCCGCCAGCCCTCGCCGGTGGCGTAGGCCGCCGCTCGCTTGCGGAGCGATGTGTCGAGGTAGTACGTCCAGCCGGCCGTTGGCGCCTGGGCGATCAGCCAGCGCGTGACTTCCAATGCCCCGGCTTGGTCCTCGCAATAGGAGTCGAGCAAGGTGATCAGGTCGATGGCGCGAACGAAGTCTTTCCAGGTGGGCAGGTAGCCATCGCTGACCTTACCTTTGAGCTGCTCGAATTGAGCCGAGCGTAATTCCGTGAGCAGCCCGGGATAGACAGGATTCCTGGTCCGTGCGCTCTCGTCGGCGTCAAAGGTAGCAGTGGCCTCGCACGTAATGATCGACTCGACGTACTGGTCGGTGACGGCCGCATCGTCGGGAGATAGTCCGTAGGCCATCCCTGTCACCAGGCGAGCTGCATAAGCATAGGGATAGGAGACATCCGACAGGCACCCTCTCAGCGCCCAGAACCGCTCACGCAGGGCGATGCCCAGACCGACAAGCTGCTCGGTATTCATCTGCTCGATGCCCAACTGGGCCTGCAATTCCCGAGCAAGCTGCTCGCGCACGTCGTCGTAGCGGGGCCATTGGGCCATGTACACATCCTGGGCCTTCCAGACCTCTTCATGGTCGCGCAGCCGCAGCTCGGCTTGGGGGACCGTCGTATCCACACCTAGCAGTGTCACGCCGCTCACCTCCGGCTGGGTCAGATCGTCGAAGTCGCTCAGATAAGGCTCGGCCTGCGTGTTGGCGAGGAAGGCCTCAGCCGCCTCGTTGCGTGGAGCCGAGTCTCCGTAGGCCCGCCCCGTTTGCTCGGATGTCTCCGGCTCGAAATCGTCGGGAATGTTGGGCTCGAACAGGCTCGCCCCCAGAGGCACGCCCCACTGAAACTGGTCCCAGACCATCGTCTGGCGTTTCGACGAGCCGGCCATCACGATCTCGATTTCGACCCAGACGGGCAACTCCGTCTCCACATCGATCCAGAAGCGGGCCACGAACTCGTCGAACGGCGGCGCCTCTTGGTCCTCATCGGCCAATACCATAGGATCGCGCACTTCGACACCTCTGACCTGCTTGCCCTCTATCGTGGCTTCCCCAATATCAGCGTAGGGCGCGGCGAGAATCTTCGCGACGATTCGCTGCGGATGATTCTCACGGCATTCGCGAATCTGCGCCTCGTCGAGTGGGTGACGGTGGTATACTCTGAGAGGATAGCAGATGTAGACGAATTCCTTCTCGGGCAGCCGCGTGTAGGAGCGCCCGAAGAGGTCGTCGTTCTTATAGATCTCTGCAAAGCTTCCGTACACCTCCGAATAGTGTTGCGTGGACGCCCCTTCCGAGGCAAATTCAAACCCGTCAGGGCGCGGTCCGGCTGTCTCGACCGTGCGGCTGCGGGACACATAGGTTTCGAATGCGTTCACTTTGGCCAGCACGTCCGCCCAGGCGACGCGAGAGGTGCCCGTGAAGAAGTGCAGGCCGAGCAGCACTGCGACCAGCAGCGCCGCCGCCATCGTCAGTTTTGCCACCGTGGTTCTCATGATTCTGCTCCCTGCATAGCGTGCCCTGACGGCACGAGAGGTTCTCGTTGTGTGGTTGCAGGCCGCACTCGCCGCGTGACTCTGCCATTCCTCCCAGGCGGCCGCAATACGGGATTGCATCCTGCGGCGCAACGGCGGCGTGCTTCGGTACTGCAACCGGTTAAGCAATGCTTCGATCTCATCCTTTGGTTTCATTCTGCCACCTCGCCGTTCAACAAGCTGCGCAATCTGTCGATACCGTACCGGTAGCGATTCTGCACCGTTCCCAACGCCACGCCCAACTCGCGCGCCAGGGCCTGGAAGGACAATCCTGCGTGCGTCTTCAGCACGATGACCTCCCGCTGCTCGGCGGGCAGCTCCGCAAGCGCCTGCTGCAAGCGGCCTATCTGTTCGTCGTGAATCACCAGTTCAAGCGGCTCGGGCATATCATTCTGGGGCGTTTCGTACTCCGCGGAGGCCGTGCGGCTGCGCTTCCTCAAGGCGTCGCGCGCCCGGTTCGCCACGCAGATCGCCAGAAACCCTTTCAAGCTGCCGCGAAGCTGGAACGACCCCAGAGACGCGATGAACGAGGCGAACACATCCTGAACGACCTCTTCGGCCTCATCGGGGTCGCCGAGCAGATTCCGGCCGACGGTCAGCAGGGTGTCCACGTACTTCTCGTAGAGCGTGTCGAAGGCGCGCTTGTCGCCTTGTTTGGATCTCCACAGAAGTATTCGGTCTTCCAGCATTGGCCTCTGCACGCCTGACGTCAGAACAATCGACTGTCATTCTTATAACGAACGACCGGCCGGTCTGCACCTGTCGCCGAGCACATTTTCCATTTGGGGACAGCATGAGAAGGCCGGACGCATCTGCACGTCCGGCCCTTGTCTTGTGGGTCGCTCTGAAGCGGTCTGGTCTGTCTTATTGACCTTTGATCTTGGCGATGTACGCGCGTGCTTCCTTGAGCGGGAACTGGTCCGGTTTGCGGACTTCTTCGCCCGCCTTCAGACAACTCTCAAAGGCCTCAAGCGCCTCGTCGTTGCGGCCTTGTCGCATGTATACCGAACCGAGATAGAAATAGGTGGCCTCGATCCAGCCCTTGAGATGTGCGTACTCGCGGACGGCCTTCTCGTACGCCTCGATTTCCTGGTCGTACTGCCCGAGTCGATGGTGACAGAGGCCGATCATCATCAAGGCTTCCTCGGCGACGTTCATCTCGCGGTACTTGTCATAGACCTGCTGATATACTTCTATCGCCTCGGCATATTTCTTCTCCTTGTGAAACAGGTCTTCACCCCGGCGGAACAGCGCGCGGCTTTGTTCATCGTCCACTCGGTTCGCGAGGGTCATGTCCGACGGCACCTCGAAGAGGGCATCGGGGGCCTCCGCGTTGTAGACGAAAACGCGCGCATCTATGACAGGGTCGCCTTCACGCTGAAGGTTATCCCACATCTTGGCGCTTTGTATCAGCTTGCTCTCGGGGTCCACCACCAGAGAGTATGAATTGCCGGATGGCCCGTAGCTGCAGGTGATCAAGATCTGCTGTTCGGCGGTGTTAGGGTCGTGGCGGACGGTCTGTGTCCAGTCGTCGCTGAACAGGCGCAACGTCTCGAGTATCTTTCCCGTGAGCCAGGGACTTCGTTCGGCCGCTCTGTACCAGAACTTCAACTCTCTGATCCCCGCACCCTGTTTGATCTTGGCGACTTTCGTTTGCGGCCAACACTCGTACGCCGTATCACCTCGCACTATGAAGATCCGCTTGTCACATTCAAAGCGCATCTTCAGAGGTTCTGAGTCGTTGCCCGGAGACCGGACCCAGACGGCAAAGTCCATGGGCTGGGGATCGGAGTCAGGACCCCAGATAACCGTCCCCCTGATCTGCAGAGTCTCCAATTGCTTGATCGCGGCTATGGTCTGTTCCATGGACCACGCCCTGCCTGCCGATCTGTCCCACGTCACAACCGCAATGACAGCGACAAAAACGGCCGCTACAGTAGTGAATCTCGCCGTCGGGTTTCTCATGATTCGTCTCCACATGGATGAGGCCGGCTGGGCCCGATCCAGAAGCTGCCGGAACCGCGCCACCTCTTCGGCGGATGCTCCCGCCGGGTCGAGGCCATCGGCCGACAACAGCTTGTCTCTCAGGTTCTGTCGACTATTCATGGTGTTTCTCCAGTTCTCTGCGCAGAGACTGTTTGGCATAGTGAATCCGAGACTTGACCGTGCCGGCACGAATCCCAAGGACCTCGGCAATCTCCTCGTGCGAGAGATCTTCCATGAAGCTCAGCGTCAGTATCTCTCGATGGTGGGCCTTGAGTCGGTCCAATGCTTCGTGTACCCGGGTCGCATCGTCATCGTCAAACGTGAGCTCGTCGTCACTGACTTGCTCGGCCTGTTCCTCGGTCAGCTCCACAGGGGCACTCCTGGCTCGCGACCGCCCATACACCTCGTGACGTGCAATCGTGTAGAGCCAGGCCGTGAATGCCTTGGGGTCCTTCAGCGAGCCGATCCGGCCGACAACCTTCACCCAGACGTCCTGCAGGAGGTCGTCGGTTCGCCCGTCCACCGCATCCAGACGCCGCACGTAGTAACGCAGCCGCGGCTGGAACCGTCTAAATAGCTCCTCGAACGCCGCCCGTTCTCCACGCTGGCAGCGACGAACTAAAAACGGCAGTTGACCATCCGAGTGCACCTGAGGTCCTCAAGTCCGACAAGATCGCGTCTTTCACACATTAGGATGGCGTTCCAATCGCTTGGTTCAAGAAAAACCCGAAGAATCTGGAACTCGTCGGCGGAGATTGACTGCCAGTGTCCCCCGGCCTGCGCGGTGATGACGGCCCACTCTTGCCAGTTCAGACGCTACGTTCACACGCGCGTTAATCAGAAAAGCCGACCGATTTGCGGAATTGCCGCGTAGCGCCCTGCTGGCACCGTAGCGGCAGCAACTTGTCTTTCGTGGGCCCACGACGGGAGCGAATGGTTGTTTGCCCCAGACGTCCTTTCTTATAACGACTGAAGGGGCGACGTGCATCTGTCGGAATTGCTTACGTTGGTTCGGCGACGGCCTGCTGGGAAAGAAAAGGGGCCGAGCGCGCCCGGCCCCGATCTGGTCAGCTCCTGTGTGTCCGTAAGGACACCTGCTGTGTCGGTTCCTATTGTCCGTTCTCTTTCGTCGGCGCCGGCGCGATCGGTGGCACGTCGAATCCGACTTCCTGCACCAGCATGGAGTCTCGCCGGTTCAGGGGCTCAGTCTGGTCGTACACCCGAGGCGGCCGACCCTTCATCCGTCCGGCCTCGCTGGTGTCCGAGGCGATGGTGTAGATATTGTCATCGTCGATACCGCAGTTGGGACGTTTCTGGAAACTCACGTGAGTATCGAGGTACAGGACGTTTTGCCCGTCACGCTGGTGGGCGTCGGAATTGCCGATTCGCACCTTATTCGGGTCAGAAGCCGACGGGTCGAACCGGGCCCAGCCGACGTTCGGGTCTGCCACGCGGTTCGGGTCCATCCACGGATTGCGGTCCGCCAGCACGGCCACGCCCGGATCGTTGGACACGGTCAGCGCGTACCGACCGAACGGCATGTGATAGGCGTAGCTGCAGTGTTTGCTGGGATTGCGCGCAGCGTCGTACCGGCCCCCAAAGTCCCAGACGTCGATAAGCTCGATCCCCACGACCAGTGGCTCGCGCACCTGATCCAGTTTGAACGGTGTTGTGTCGGGTTCGGCGGGACAAACGAAGCGTTCGACGGGGGCCTCGGCGTACTTGACCAACAGGTACAGACTCGAGGTGGTCGTGACCTTGGCGGAGCCATTGCGTGTTATCCCATAGGCCTGCCGACGGGTCCCGCCCATCCAATTGGGTAACGTCGGGACCCAGGTGTTATTCCGCAGGCCGGCCTTGGGCAGTTCATCCTCATAATCATTGGCGTAGATCAGCATGGCCTTGCCCAGAGACGACAGGTTGCTGGCGCAGGTTCGTCGAAGCATCAGGTCGCGATTGGCCTGGCTCGCTGCGCCTGCCGTCAATACGATCATCAGGATGCAAAAGGGGGCAACAACGACGTCTGACTTCGTGTAGACTGAGGTTTTCATACGTGCTCTCCTTCCAACTTGACGTCTGTATACTTTCCGCTTGAAGTTCTCTTCTCGCGAGTGATTCAAGATAATCTCTGCCATATCATGGTTCCAGTCCGCGACAAGCTCACCCATCATGATACATCCTCGGCCCGCCGCGACGCCAGGAATTTCGGAGGCGAATTCTCGCGCGGGTGTAGTCTGCGTTTGCAGGTAGTATCCGCAGGAGAGCAGGTCATGGCCATTGGTCTCAATTCACATCGACGTTGCAGCAAGAGGGAAGGGCGGTTCAATCCACACGGCGGGCTTGAAGAATCAGGTACGTGGGGCCGGGGATTGGGTGTCAAACCCCCCAATGCTGCGGGGATGACATCAGGTTCCTTCCCGAATAAGCTCAGAACATGCCCGGCGCCGCGGCGTATGAAGACAAGCTAAGTGCACGATGTCCTTCTTGGAAGTGTGCAACGATGGTTGATACGAAGGTTGAACTCGACGCCGCCTGTGACACTGAGTTTCACGGCGAGCATCTGTGCTATATCATATCTCAGGGGCTACATTTGTCGGATGCCCCGAAGTACCGGGCTCTGTTGAAAGATCCGCGCTTCCGATGCGGCCACTGCGGTCGCACCGCCGGCAACCGTGTCAACCTCTGCGTTCCGACGGGAATATGACGCGCTGCACACGGTCCGATATCGCTCGTCACAGGTGAATCCCAGGTGACCTTCTTGAGATTGGCTTAGACGCTCAGGCTGGCGGCAGACAAGTCCGGTCTGGTCGGGATTCTCATCCCGAACGAAGTGAGGCGCCTGGTCGGCGAACGTGATCAACGCCTATTTTCGTGCTCTATCCCGGTCGCTCCACCTGTGGCGTGCAGCGCCTGCCACGTGCCAGCGTTCGCGCTGGAGATGATGGCTTCAATCACCTTCATGTTGGCGACGGCGTCGTCGAGCGGGGTCGGGACATCGGTGTCGTTGCGGATGGCTGCGGCGAACAAGTCGCCTTGGATCGTGTATTGGTCGCACGTCTCAAAGCAAATATCGACCAGACCGGATTCGGTCTGGCGCCAGATGCGGCAGGGCCGGTCCGGCGGGGCGTTGAAGGGGACCTCGATCTCGATCCGCCCGCGCGTGCCGAAGATGTTGACTCGCTGGTAGGGGGCCAACTGCGTCGCGCACGTGAACGTCGATGTCCCTCGGCCGAAGTCTAGAACGCCGCTGGACAGGCGGTCCACCTTGAATTGCGGGTCGTACTCGATGGTGCCGAAGACGCGGCGGGGCTCGCTCTCGAAGAGAAACCGCGCCAGCGAAATGCAGTAGCAGCCGATGTCCATCAGGCCGCCACCGCCGATGTCCGCCTGGTTGCGGATGTCGTGCGGATCGCGATTGTAGTAGGAGAAGAATGACTGGACGGTTCGCAGCTCGCCGATGCTGCCCTCGGCGACCAGTTGCTTCGCCTTACGCCACTGCGGATGATGGCGGTACATGAATGCTTCCATGACCTTCAGATCAGGATGCCTGCGCGCTGCCTCCTGCAGCTTCTGGGCCTCCGCGACGCTCAGGCCGATGGGCTTCTCACAAAGGACGTGCTTGCCCGCCTCCAATGCCTTGATCGACCATTCCACGTGCAGGTGGTTGGGCAGGGGATTGTAGATCGCTTCGATGTCTTTGTCGTCGAGCAGGGCTTCGTAGGAGCCGTAGGCTCTCGCTATGCCCAGCTTCTTCGCCGCCACCTGTGCCTTCGAGGCCTCCCGCGATGCAACCGCGACAACGTCACAATGCGCTGCCTCTTGCATCGCCGGGATGACCTTCTGGACGCCGATCTTGGCCGTGCTCAGCACGCCCCACGAAACCTTCTTCATTCTCACGGACCCCTTTGCTGGAGACTCAAGGCTATCGGAGACGCAGGATGTGGCGTCTCTACAGAGCACAGGCTCAACTGCTTGGCCGAGCCGCTCGGGCACCAGCTTACAGGCAGTCGATCTTGGCCGCCATGATGAAGTCGTTTTCGTGCAGACCCTTGATCTTGTGCGTCCAGAGCGTGATCGTGGCCTTGCCGTAGGTCAGGTAGATGTTGGGGTGATGGCTTTCTTCCTCGGCCACCGCGCCGACCCGGTTGACGAACTCCAGGGCCTGCTGGAAGTCCTCGAAGTCATATTCTCTCTCCAAGCGCTTGCCGTCGATCACCATCCAGCCTGCGCCCAACTGATCGACCCACCGGTCCAGAGCTTCGCCTCTGAGCGGCTGCCCGCCGCTACGGCAGGGCAGGCAGTGTTGTTCTGCTGCGGGACTCATTTGCCAACTCCATTTATTTACTGTGCTTATTCTCCTTCTGTTGCGCATCGGCTTCTACATATTCCTACGTGGCTGCGGGGCCCGTGATCGGCAGGAGAATCCCTATTCTCCCCTTCCGAAGCTGCGATCGCGCCGCGAAGCATCCCTGAGAAATATTTTATGTTTTTGGACTTATTTTGTAGACAGCCGGCTTGCAAGTCGATATACTAAATGTTTTGTTAAGGTGTACGCTTTCTTCCCTCGAAGTTTACCCCTCACATAGAAGCAGAGGGATTCCGTTTACCGGCCCGATGGGCCAAAGGAGAAGAACACGTGAGTACAGGAACAGTAAAATGGTTCAACGAGAGCAAGGGATTCGGCTTCATCAGTCCGTCCGACGGCGGCGAGGACCTGTTCGTCCACCACTCTGAGATCAAGACCAGCGGTTACGCGTCTCTTGACGAAGGACAGCAGGTGGAGTTCGCGATCGGTCAAGGCAAGAAAGGCCCGTGCGCGACCGACGTCCGGCCCTGCTAACACGGCGGTTTGACCGGAAAATCAGAAGCCCCGCGTTGGTCGCGGGGCTTTTTTTCTGCGCGTCGGCGGACTTTTCTCGGTCTGTCCCATCCAACTTAAGGGTGGCCCCGCAGGGCCTGAAATGCTATACTGTGCGTATATTCGAGACGACCAACAGCGGCACGCATCTGAGGAGACACACGATGGAAAGACGGGAATTTCTCAAGGCATCGTGCTACACCGGTCTGGCTTCCTTGGCGGCAGGGGCCTCAGCGGCAGCAGCGGCTCAGCAGGCCCCTGGCAACGAGCCACTTTCGCCCCAGCTTCCGGGCGAATCGGCTGCTCAATATCAGGCCCGGCTCGCACGATTGCGGGCGTTGGTGGCTTCGCGCGCGCTGGCGCGCCAGTACTACGAGTTGCGGCGGTATACCATCGAGACCAAGGCTCAGAGGGACGGCTTCGACGTCTTCGCCGCCGAAGCGCTTATCCCGGCCCTGGATCGGGCGGGCGTCGAACAGGTCGGGGTGTTCTACCCGGCGGAGGGATTGAGCCCGATCTACGTGCTATTGACCTACCGATCGTTGACGGTCTTCGCCGGGCTGACGGCCAAACTCATGGACGATGAGGAGTTCCTGGCGATGGGCGCGACGTTCCTGGAAGCGCCCGCCAGCAAGCCGGCCTACAAGCGGATGGAGGTCCAGCTCATGCAGGCTTTCAGCGGCATGCCGCGATTGGAGAGGCCGGTCGACAGTCCGGGTCGAATCTTCCAGCTTCGCACATACGAGAGCCCCAGCGTCCAGACCGGCCTGACGAAGATCGAGATGTTCAACACCGCTGAGATCGAGATCTTCCGCAAGACGGGGCTCAATCCCGTCTTTTTCGGCCAGACGCTGGCGGGCGAGAAAATGCCCAATCTGACCTACATGTTGGGCTTCGACAGTATGGCCGAGTCCGAGGCTAACTGGAAGCGCTTCGGCAACGACCCCGACTGGCAAGCGCTGCGGGCCAAGCCCGAGTACGATGACAAGAAGATCCTCTGCGGGATCACGAACCTCTGCCTCAAACCCGCCAGCTACTCGCAGATCTGACCGCGCGCCGCCAGTCCGACGCGGAGAACCGACCGGCCTCGGGAGGCGCAGCGCCTGATAGCAGGGCAGGAGCGGTTGACGTCTTGCGCTGATTTCGATAGGGTCTGACCGGTTCCGATGAAAGACGAGCAGAACAACAAGCCGCGTTTGATTGCGTTCGAGGTGACCCGTCGCTGCCGGTTCAACTGCCGGCATTGCCGGGCCGACGCCGACCGCGCCGCGCGTGACGATGAGCTGACCACCGAGCAATGGAAGAAGATTCTCGACGCAGTAGCCGCCTACGAGAAGTGCGTGGTCATCCTTACCGGCGGCGAACCGACCGAACGTAGTG
This sequence comes from uncultured Pirellulales bacterium, assembly GCA_964527825.1. Taxonomy (GTDB): domain Bacteria; phylum Planctomycetota; class Phycisphaerae; order Sedimentisphaerales; family Anaerobacaceae; genus JAFGLV01. Next base: position 401 of record CAZGRF010000004.1, on the reverse strand, counting down.
ACATCGTCGAGTTGGTCCGGCACGGGCGCGACTTGGGTCTTCGGATCGTGATGGCCACCTGCGGCTACGCCATCGACGACGTCTCTCTGGCGGCACTGAAGGATGCCGGCGTTCTGGCGCTGTCTATTTCGCTTGATGGCGCCACGGCTGAAACGCACGACGCGTTCCGACGTACACCGGGAGCGTTCGACGCTGCCGTCAAAGCCGCCGAGACCGCCCGACGGGCGGGTCTGCGGTTTCAAGTCAACACGACCATCACGCGGCGCAATCTGGCCGAAGTGCCCGCCATTGCCGATTTGGCTCGCCGGCTTGGTGCCTACTGCTTCAACCCGTTCATCCTGGTGCCGACCGGTCGCGGCGAGGAGATCGCGGACGAGATTCTCGAGCCGCAGCAGTACGCC
>CAZGRF010000003.1:0-25961 GCA_964527825.1 uncultured Pirellulales bacterium | reverse complement strand
CGTCATGCCTGTTTGGGAATAGAAATCCAGAACGCTGGCAAAATCCGGTCTCGTCGGAACGGCGTTCATGATCTCCAAGGCCCGGTCCTCTGTGACGATTTCCTGCAGTGCGCTCTGGATATCGGCGCGGGCCTCGGCGTCGTTGACGTTGATTCGCGCGTTGCCTTCGCTGTCCACGTTGGCTTCGATGCTGTAGACGGTGACGTAGTCGTAGAACCCGGGTTCCAGCCGACCGTTCCGATTGTCGAGCGGGTCGCTCTCGTCACCGTTGTTTTCGTTGTCGTCGAGAATGCCGTTGAGGTTGGTGTCCTCGCCGTAGAGCAGTTCCTTCGAGGCCCCTTTGATCAGGAGGATCTCCTCTACCGTTTCCAACTGTCCGTTCATGAAGTTGTACGGGTCGCGCAGAAGCAGGTAGTATTCGCTCTCGGCTCCGCCGGCCGATATCTCGTCGTCCTCGTCCCGCCAGTCGATAATGGAGGCGGCCAACTCGCTTGTCATGCCGGGCAGCCGCAGCAGCATCTCCTCCGAGGCGGAGTTGAGATTGATCTTGCCCGCTTCGTCCGTCAGCCCGTATTCGAATTCCCGGTCTTCTCCCAGATTCGAACGCAGCACCCAGAAATAGCCTTTCCCCACCTGCATCGCTTCGTACGGGACCTCAGACTCCAGCGTGGTCGCCTCGTCTTGGGATGCGGTTAGCTGGGCCGTGATGTACTGGCAGGCGCCGGAGGCGATGTACTCCGCTTCGAGCGAAGCGACGTGGTTGGCCGAAAGGAGGGCCGCGACCCGCATCGAACGAGCGAATACCAACGCCAGTCCCGCCAGGACCAGGACCACCCAGATCGTGACGATCAGGATCGTGCCATTGGTCCGGCAAGGCCGTCCGAGTTGTCCAGGTCTATACGCTTTCATCTGCCTGCTTGACTCCCACCTTGGCTGGAACTGCCGCTCGTCGATGTGGTTGACGTTGATGCCTTCTCTTCCTCCGTTAGGGCCGTGACCCCGCACGGAATCGCGAGACTCTGAATGAGCCGGCGTTTCGGAAGCTCCGCAGCGCTGGTGACGATATTCTTGGTGCTCTTGTTCCTCGTGTTGTCCGTGACCTGGATGTCGATCTCCACGGCAAGCGGCAGACTGTTGGCGTCCTCGGTCGAATCCCATTCGTCAACCCAACCCGTACCGTCGAAGTACCGCAGGTTCAGCGACACCACGTTCCGGCAGAGGACCTGCTCGTTCGGATCGATCACCTTGGGACTGAGCAGATTCGTGCTGACCTTGCGGACCAGCTTGTAGCTGTCGCGCGTGTTGCCGTAGAGGTCGCTGTCGAGATCCTGTTCCAGTCCGAGTTCGATCTTGCCGATGCCCCCGACCGTTTCGTTTCTGCTCGCGTAGATCTGCGTGGTATAGAACTCCAGCGAATCGGTGTCGGCACCCTTGAGGCCTCTCAGGTCCGTGCCGATGAAGGCGCCGGCCAGGACCCCGGTCGGCGGTAGGACGCCGTAGATATCCTGTTTGAGCAGTTCAATGGCGTCCATGGCTTGCGACGTGGGACGTACCGCCGACAAAGCGCTGCGCTGGGCCCGGAAGCCGGTATACAGAGCGGTGTAGAGACAAGAGGCCACCACGACCATCAATGTCATGGCCACCAGCAGTTCGAGGAGCGTGAAGCCTTTGGAATGTAATCCACCGCCGGCCATCTCAATCCTCCTCCGGATAGACCAGCGTGCTCAGCAAAAGCTGTCGCTCTCGGCCCTGCGACTGCCAGTACACAGTCACGTCGAGTTGTCGAACCGTTGACTCCGTCCAGTTGAACACGTCGGCGGTCCATCGATAACCGGGCCAGTCCGTGAACTCCCCGCTGTGGGCGCCGCTGACCCAATCCCCCGATGCCGTCAGTTCCGTTAGCTTGATGCTGGCCAGCGAAGCCGCCTCCATCTGCTTGCGCGACTGTCCCGCCAGCCGCGTGCACAGACCGATGGTCCGCATCGCCACAGGCATGATGATGCCGAGCAGCACCACTGTCGCCAGCAGTTCCACAAAGGTGAAGCCGCCGGCGCGGCGGCGTCCCTTAGCCGGTCTTTCTCGACGTGTATCTGCCATTGCTTTCTTCGCTCTCCACGATGGCGAACGATTCCGTCATCGTCGGGCACGTTACTTCCAAGGCTCGCCCGCTGCGGTCGATCAGTCGAACAGTGCCGGCTGTCACCGTTCCCTGCGGGGTGAACGCGAGGAAGATTTCTGTTTCTTCCTCGTCCAGGTCCTCCAACTCCATGTCGATATCTTTGGGCAGAGTAAAGACCTGTCCGAACTCAGTCTTGAGCGTTCGAAAAGCGCCCGACTGCCATGCGGTCAACCAGTAAGTGCGTTCCTGGATGTCGAAGTTGAGCCGGTACGTGATTCCCTCGCTGATGGCCTGGGAGTGTGCGTACTGCGTGAAGGCGAGAATCTGAGCGGCGGTGTCGTTGGTCTTACGCGACGCGAAGAAACCGCGCAGATAAGGGCCCGCCATCGCCAGCACGGTCGATAAGATGACCATCACCAGGATGAGCTCCAGCAGCGTGAAGCCTGCGTCTGCGCCGTGTTGTCTCTTGTTCGTCTTCACGTGTTTGTCCATCCCGGAAGATGCTCACGGTTGCTTCGTCCTGCCACGAGGGCTGCGGGCCGACTACCTTACCTCTTCCGACCAGTTCGTAATGTCGTCATCGCCACCCAACTTGCGGTCCGGACCCGTCGAATACAGATCGTAGCCATCCGTGTTGTACGTGCCGGGATACCGATACTGGTATTCCTCACCCCAAGGGTCAAGCGGCACGTCCCGTCTGAGGTACTGCTGCTGCCAACCGTCGGAGTCCGTCGCCGGTTTCCTCACGAGCGCTCGGAGGCCCTCGGCCGTCGTCGGGTAGCGGCCGACATCGATCTCAAACGCGTCCAAGGCAACTTCGATTTGAGAGATTTGCGTTCCTGCCGCGGTGATCTTGGCTTGCTGGGAACGCCCGGTGAACTTGGGCAGCACGATGGCTGCCAGTGTTGCCAGGATCACCAGCACCAGCATCAATTCGATGAGGGTGAAGCCACCGATCTTCGCGCCACGGCGCCGGCGATGCGTCTGTTTTCCGTTGTTCTCAGTCATCGATTCCATGTCATTTCCTACAACTCAAGAAGCCACGAGCAAGTTCCATAGGCTCGGACAACAAGCGTCCGGCTGCTTTGTCACGCGTCACCCACACCGATCTTAGCGAATCAGTTCCTGCAGGTTGAAAATGGGTAGCAACATCCCGATCACCACCGTGCCCACCAGGACCGCCATCAGGAATAGCAGGGCAGGCTCGAGTAGCGTGACCATCATTTTCAGATGACGATCCAACTCGCTTTCGTATGCGCCGGCCAGGCGGATCAGTTCCTGGTCGAGACGGCCGCTCTCTTCGGCCACGGATATCATCTCAATCACCGCGGCGGGGAACAGCACGCGGCAGTTCTCCAGGCTTCGAGCCAGAGGCTGGCCTTTCTGCACGTTCTCGATGGAGTCGCTGACCGTATCGGTCAGCACTTGGTTGCCGATCGCCTCTTTGGCTACCCGCAGCGAAGCGATCAGCGGTACGCCCGCGCCGACGAGCGTGCCCAACATCCGGCTGAACCGCACCAGCGCGAACCTCGCCACGCCCGTGCCAAACAGCGGCGTGCGCAGAAACAATGCCTCCATCGTGCGGCGGCCTTCTTCCTTACTCAGCATCCGCTGAATCGCGAAGATCAGCAGCGCGATCCCGATGACGATGACAAGCCAATACCGCACGAGGGTCTGGCTCGTGGCGACAATGGCCCGCGTCAAAGCGGGCAGCGAGCCGCCGAATTCAGCAAACATCTGCGAAAAGCGCGGGATGAAGAACGTCAGCAGGAAGACCATAATGCCGGCGGCCAGCACGGCCAGAACGATCGGGTAGACCAAGGCGCCTTTGACACGGCCCTTGAGGTCGGCTTCGCGCGCCCGAAACGTGGCGATCTGATCGAGCACGATATCGAGAAAGCCACCGGTCTCGCCGGCCCGGACCATGGCCACGTAGATAGGCGAGAAAGCGCGCGGATGCAGGCTCAGGGCGTCGGCCAGCGACATGCCGCCGGCCACCTGGTCGTGGATCGTCGCCCAGAGTTTCTTGGGGGCGGTTCGCGTCGCTTCCCGACTGAGAATGCCCAGCGCGCGGCTCATCGGCACGCCCGCGGCCAGGAGATTGCCCAACTGGCGGGTAAACGCGTCGACCTCACGTTTCGATACTCCGCCCACGCGCGCGAAAAGCCCTCCCGGCTGTCCCTCTTCCATTCTCTCAACAGAGACCGGATTGAGACTCTTGTCGAAGAGCTGCTCGATGGCGGCAGTTCGGTCAGCCGCCACCAGCTTGTCGACTACCTCCAGCCCCTTTGCGTTTATTGCCTTGTATGCAAACGTTGCCATCGTGTGTTGCTACCGCTCCTGCGGTACATCTTCAACATAGCTTTCCCCGAACGTATCGTCCTTGGTCACTCGGAAGACCTCGTCTATAGTCGTTCGACCGTCGCGCAAATGCCGAAACCCATCGTCGCGCAGGGTCGTCATGCCTTGCTTGGCGGATGCCAGACGGAGGTCGCGCGGCGACGCGTTCTGGAGAATGAGCGCGCGAACATCATCTGTGACCACCATCATTTCAAAGATACCCATACGGCCGCGGTAACCCGTTCCCTGGCAGTGCCGGCAGCCTTGCCCCCGGTAGAGCGTCGCAGGCAGCTTGTCGCCGAAGCGACGACGGAGCGGTACGACTTCACTCTCAGGTATCGGCTCTTTGCATTCCGGGCAGATCACACGCACGAGACGCTGGGCGACAACCGCCTCCAAGGACGAGGCCACGAGATAAGGCTCAATCCCCATGTCCACCAGACGCGTCAGCGCCGTGGGGGCGTCGTTGGTATGGAGGGTCGAGAACACGAGGTGACCGGTCAGAGATGCTTGAATCGCGATCTCCGCCGTCTCGACGTCACGAATTTCGCCGACGAGAATCACGTCGGGGTCATGTCGCAAGATCGACCGAAGCCCGCTCGCAAAGGTCAGACCTGCCTTGCGTGAGATTTGTATCTGATTGATGCCGTGAAGTTGATATTCGATAGGGTCTTCGATCGTGATGATCTTGCGCTGAATGTCGTTGATCTGTGAGAGCCCGGCGTAGAGCGTGGTCGTCTTGCCGCTGCCGGTCGGGCCCGTAACCAGGATGATTCCGTGAGGGCGTTCGAGGATCACCTTGGTGACCTTCAGATCGCGTTCGGACATGCCGAGCCTGTCCAAGCCCAGCAACATGGCTGATCGGTCGAGCAGACGCAGCACGACCGCTTCTCCGTACAGCATCGGGATCACCGACACGCGCACGTCGATCTCGTGGTCGGAGATGCGAATCTTGATGCGGCCGTCCTGCGGGACGCGTTTTTCCGCGATATCGAGCTTGCTCAGGATTTTTAGACGCGAGACGATGGCGGCCTGAAACTGCTTGACCTCAGGTGCCACCCGCGCTTCCTGAAGGACACCGTCAATGCGGTAGCGGACCCGCAGGCTCTCTTCGAAGGGTTCAACGTGCACGTCGGTGGCCCGCAGTTCGATGGCCTCACCGAGGACCTGATTGACGAACCGGATGATCGAGGCGCCTTCGGCCGCGTCCGTCAGGTCCATATCCTCGTCGGAGTCCGTGTCGATCACCTGGAAGCCGTTTTCTCCGGCCTCCGAAATCATTGACTGGACCGAGTCGGCACCGACGCCCAGATACCGCTTGATGCATCGGTCGATCTCCGCCAACGGCGCCAATCCCAACTGAAAGTCCCGCCCGGTGGCCAGGCGCAGTTCATCAATAGCCGACGTGTCGAACGGATTGTTCGTGACGACGAGCACCTTGCCCTCTCCGTCTTCGACAGGCATCACGTGCTTGTCCAACAGGACTCGCGCGGGGAACTGGGCCAGGAATTCCTTCGAGAACTCGCGCTGCTCGATCTCCACGTAGGGAAGCCCGAACTCATGGGTCCAAAAGCGGAGCAGCGGTTCTTCGGCTAATCCACAAGCCGCGAAGGCCCGGGTGGGTGGCTCGCCGCGGGCGAGCAACCCATTGATTCCCCGGGCCGCGGATTCGTCGATCAGCCCCTGTTTTACCATTCTGTCTACAAGTGCGTTCATGGGGCTGACCATGCCTTAGTCCAATATTCCCATCAGTACGCAACGAGCTTCTTGCGCCAGAGAAAGCACCTTGCGCAGCTCTGCCTGCGCGGTCGCGAGCTGCGCCCTGGTTTCCTCTTTCGCCTTCCGCAGTGCGGTCAGTTGTTCCTTGATCTTGTCGTTTGACGGCGACGGGCTCTCCAGCGTGGTCTGCAGAGCCTCGGAGGCCTTCTGAATGGCCGTCGGCTCGGCATTCTCATCACCCATCATGCCACCGCGGCGACCACCCATGCGGCCACCCATCCGGCCGAACATCCCGCCCCCACCGGCGTTGAGGTCGCGGCTGAGCGTCTGGACCTTCTCGACGCGCGGGCCAATGACCTTGTACTCCTCAGCCGTGATGCCGAGCTGCTCCTGCATGCGTTCCGCCATCATCTGGCGCATTTGCTCCGGATCGAAATTGCCGCGCATGCCACGCTGCCCGCCACCGCCGCCGGGGCCACCGCCGCCGCCGGGTTGCGCGACCGCCATGCTCACCGCCAAGAGAGCCACAAGGCAGCCCAAGGCACCGATACCGATCACCTTTCTTAACATCTTTTGTCTCCTTTCAATAAACCAGACTACGTTACCTTGATATGTTTCAGGACTCAGCGAAAGCCCTGCTCCTGTTCGCATAGTGGAAGAACCCTGCCATCGGTCACAGCCCAATGCGTTTTCTTCGCAAGATTGTGTCTCGGTGGAACGGGCCGCAGTGCTAGCAGAGCGTATCATCGCATAAAGCCGTCGCATCTGCAACCGAACAATCGGCTGAAACGCCCTTCCTCCGGAAGAGTCCGTTCCAGACTGCCGCGAAAAGACTGGGCCAACGCAGGTATGGCACGAAGAAAAACACTGCGGACTCCCTCGTGATGGCAGTAGAGTTGACTCTTCAGCGGCCAACCCTGCCGGCCTTCTCTCAGGCCCTCGTTGACGAAGGACTCAAGATCTACTCTCATCTCATCGGAACTCATCGTCTGATCCCGTCTTCTCTGCCAGTTTCCATCCCGGCGATGTTGCCATGTTTCATCAGGTAAGTGGCCTGATACTCGGCTTGGTTACACGACTGCTTCGGTTTCCGGGGCCGTCATACAATGCTTCTGGACCCTGGTTGACAGTCGGACGAAATCGCCGACGCGGATATTTCACGGTGTTGGGATGCGGCGCGCTCATCACTTGCGATAAGTGGTTGTATGAAAAAGGCTAACGACGCAAGCGGCCGGGAAAGAAAATCGTCTCCGCCCCGCGATATCTCGCCGCCTGTCCGCGGCGTCGGCGGGGCAAGACGGCCTCGAAGTGAGGGTGAAAAGCCCCTATCCTCGGACGGGGGCGCCGGCCAGGGCCTGCTCTGAACCTGCGGAGGGGACGGTCTCTCTCTCACGGTGGCGCTCTCCCAGCACATCCTGCGCGGTAAGGTGGTCGATGGGCTTGCCGAGCCTCTTGGCGATTTCCTCGAGCCAGGCCGCCATCGCAGCGACCCCATCGGGATCCAGCTCATACCCGGCCGAATCCGTCAGCAGGTGTAACGCCTCGGCAACGGAACGCGACGCATGGTAGGCACGGGTGGCGGTCAGGGCGTCGAAGGTATCCGCCACGGCGATCACCCTGGCCCCGAGGGGGATGGCGGTCTTGGCCAGGCCGTCGGGATAACCCTGGCCGTTCCACTTCTCGTGATGGTGTCGGACGATCGCAACCTCCCGTTCCAGGAAGCTCATCTTCTCGAGGATTCGCACTGCGATGATCGGATGCTGTTCGATGACCTTACGCTCCGAGGGTGTCAAGTCATCGGGTTTGGCCAGGACGGCGTCGGGGATGCCGATTTTGCCTATGTCGTGGATCATGGCTGCCCGTCGAATCAGGCCTACGTGTTTGGGGCCGAGGTCCATCGTTCGGGCGATATTGACTGCGTAGTACACGACGTTCTCGGAATGGGTCTTGGCGTAGGCGTCCTTGGCCTCAAGGGCTTGCACGAGGCCCCAGATGCTCTCCATGAACATCTTCTCGGCCTTCTCGGAAAGACCGGCGATCCGCCTCTGAAGTGTCTTGATCTTCTCAATCTCGATCTCGTTGGCACTGAGAATCCGGGCCATCTCCTTGTCCCAAAGCCTAACGCAATTCCTTCCGGCGTTCTTAGCGTCGTACAAGGCCAGATCGGCCCGCCTCATCACTTCACGCGGGTTCGGGTGGTCCACGTCACTCTCGGCGATGCCGCAGCTCATGGACAAGGACATGTCCTGGTCAAGGCGGATTTGCTGAACCTTGGCGCGAATCCTCTCCAAAAGGATCCGGCCGTCGGTTGCCCGGGTTTCCGGCATCAGCACGACGAACTCGTCGCCGCCGTAGCGGGCCAGAACATCGGGGACGCGCTTCTCCTTTCCCATGCATGCGGCCAGCGTTCTGATGGCATCGTCGCCGGCGGCATGGCCCAGGGTGTCGTTGATCATCTTGAAGTGATCGATGTCGATGATAGCTATGGAGAAGGGACGCTTGTATCTCTGTGCACGCTCGCACTCGGCCTGCAGCTTCTCTTCGAGCAGCTTGCGGGATCCCACGCCCGTCAGTGCATCCGTCAGAGAGGTCAGCCTCGCCTGCTGGTATCGCGTGGCGTTGCTCAGGTGGGCAGTGATGATCTCACGGGTCAGCTTGGCCTTGTAGGCCATGAGCTCTCTATTGGATGTGCTTGAGGGGGCCAGGCCGCACATACACAGATAGCCCGACAACCTCTTCTCCGTTCCCGTGCCGGACTCCTTCATGCCCACCACGCTTAGGGGGATGACTAATCTTGGCGGTTGTCCCCCGCATTTCTCACATTGGGCCGGAATTGTGTCGTCGCAATGCCCACCTTCCGCCGGAAGCTCGCTGTTGACGCCGTGCAGATGCCCATCAAGGCACGGGCAACGATTGGAGCTGACCAGCTCAGGAGCCTCCACCCAATGCTCATCGCGGTAGAGGCAGAGAACGCAATTCTCGGCATCGAAGAGCCTGGGTACCTCGGCGGCGACAATCTCAACGGCTTCGTTCAGGTCGATGCTCTTGAGGCAGTTGGACAGCATGGCCACTTCCTCGGCGGCTGCCCGGTCTTCGAGCAGTTGCTGTCCCATTACGTCCCGGGCCGAGAGAACGCCCACGACGATTCCTTCTTCGATGATGGGAAGATGCCGAATCCGATGCGTGGTCATGATTTCCCGAACGTTACTTGCGGGCGTCCCCGGGGCACATGTGACGACGTGGTCAGTCATGATCTCCGCGACTTCGACGGTGCCCGGTTTGTCCGGGGAGGCGGCCACGCAGTTGGAGATGTCGCGCTCGGTTACAAGACCGATGAACCGGCCGCTCTCGTCGCTCACGATGAGGCAGCCGATATTATGAGACGACATCTTCTCGGCGGCCTGCTTTATGGTGTCATGCAGACCGACCGTAACGATCTGCGCGGGGCGGCCAGTGGATTCGAGCATATTCAGTCCTTTGTTGGCTCCAACAGTGTCGTGCCCTCGGCTCCAGCACCCTCAGGACGAGTGTATCGGCCCCACGAGTATCCGACTTTAGCGTCGGCAATGTGCCCGATCCAAAAGGGACGGCAAAAACGCGCGGGGAAGTCGCCAGAATGCGGCCGTCGTGGCGACCCCAAAAGAGGAGGTCGGCTGTGTGTTGAACGGGAGTCCCGGCGGAGCGGTAGCTCGCCCTCCCATGGCGTTGCGCGAAATCTGCGAAAACCGGCCGCAATGGAAAAAAAACGTTATAGAAAACCGTTATAATGGCACTTGATGAGGCAATGATAACCAGTCAAAGAGTCAGGCAGCCCCGTATGGATGGGCACATGGATTACATTGAGCTGGTCGAGCGAGCCCAGCGAGGCGATAGACAGTGCCTCAATCGGCTGGCGGCCATCGCCAAGGATCGGTTGCGGGTCTATGTCTACCGCCTGACGCTGCAAGAAGATTTGACACAGGAAATAGTACAGGAGAGCTTGTTAGAAATGTGCAGGGTACTGGGCAAACTGAAGAGTAGCGATCGGTTCTGGTCCTGGCTGTACGGCATCGCCACCAACAAGCTGCACCGCCATCATCGGACGGAAAGGGCGCTGAGAAATGCGGTCACAGCAGAGGAAAGGCGTCGTGGACCCATGAGAGAACGTCAAGGAGGGTTAGAGAATCTGGTCAGCCAGGAGTTGAAGCAGATTGTCTCCAAGGCCATGCAGAGACTTCGGACCCGTCACAAGGCCGTGCTGGTCATGCGGTGTTACGACGGCATGTCTTATGCCGAAATTGCCGATTCAATGGGTTGTAGTGAGTTTAGCACTCGTATGCTTTTCGTCCGGGCCAAGAAGTCACTGCAGAAGGAGCTCTCGCGTAATGGGTTCAGCAAAGGTTCGCTTCTGGCTGCTCTGGTTGTCTTTGGAAAGATGACCGCTCCCAGCGAGGCTGCCGCGGCTCAGCTCACCATTCCGGTCGCCGCGACTAAGGTCGGGCTGCTCGCCGGCCTGGCGGGGTGGGCCACGACGAAGACCGCTGTAGTTTCTCTGACGGTTGCCGGCGCTCTGACCGTCGGCACTGTTACGACAACTACACAATTCATCGCAAAGGATTCCAACGACCGAGCGGCTGATCCGACCAGGGGGGCCAGGGTCATCAGCCCGCTCGGGACTTCAGGCACCGCCCACGAGAAGTTCTGGTACTATTTCCCCCAAGGCTCGCAGGGGCCGGTAATGCTCCGCGCCGACTTGGGCGATCCGACCAGCGGTGCTGGCGTGCAGATTCTCCAGAACGACGAGGCGAACTACGTTCACCGCGACGACAGCGTCTACATCAACAACCACCGCGCCTGGCTCGATGACCTGAGTGTGATGAGACTCCCGACGGACAGCCGCGTTTTGACGAGCTTCCTATCGCGAGTCGAAGGCAAGGCCGGCGACATGCAGCCCATTTCCTCCAGGCGACGAGATCTCCTGGTGGTCCTCGAACGCAACGAGGATGAGGAGCTGGACAGTAGCCAGCCGGTAGTCGTTCCCCATGACAACGTCCTCGAAGAGGACTACTTCCGCAGCGACTGGTCAGCAGGCGTCCGGACTGTGGATAATCGCGACGCCATGCACTTGCGCGGATGGACGTACTTCAGGGTCCGCGGCACGATCGGCGACAAGAACGTCACTGGCGCCGGAAGGGTCCCCTTTGTCTACGCGACCAGCGGGCGGTACGCGCCGTGGTTGCGACTCCAGGTCGGCGATGCACTGACCGTGGTAGACGGTGGCGCCGGCGCGATCCAACTCGGCGCGGACGGGACTCCCACGGCACGATATCCGCGCGGCAGCTTCTTCAAGGGCATGACTCGGCCGTGGATGGGTCTGCATACCGTCGATACTGTGCGGCGGGATGCCGCGGAGCAAAAGGCCTCGTTCGAGACGCGCCGAATGGAAAACGGTCGCGATGTGGAAGTCACGGTAGTCTGTGACGAGGTCGAACTTGTCTATACCATCGACCTTGAGACTGATATCGTCAAGGCCATACAGCTCTTGAGGGCGGGCGCGCCGGTGGGACATCTGGAGTTTGAGTACCTCCAGGATCTCGGTGCCGCTTCGGACGAGTTCACAGCGCCCTCCGGCGAGCGGGATTGGACCACCCTGCAAGGGAGCCCGGGGATGCTATGGCTGGTCCGCCTGGCGAACGCGGCCCTCGACGACTGACGTGCATCGACAGACCGTCGTGCTGATAATTGTTACAAGCGCTTGTTGTTGAAAGTAATCTGACGTATTTACACGAATCATTAGGTTTGAGTAAGGATTGTGTTAGTGCACGGGGGTTTGTCATGTCAAGAAACCGGATGATTGACGCGGACGCAGCGATGGCCGGAGCGGCAACACGCGGTCTCGCGATGGCTCCGCGCGGCAGTTCGCCGCGGGCGCAACCCGCGTCGGTGCATCCGACTCCTATCAGGCATCGTTACGTGGCTTCGCCGAGGATTTGGAGGGTTGGCGCCCCAGTTTGGAGTGTCGTTTTCGGTGGTTCGTCGATTGGGGCGACTGCAGACTTCCCGCGTGCGGATGGACCCGTGGCCATCCGGGTTGGAATGCACGCGGTTGTTGTATCGAATTCGGAAACGGAACACCTATGCGTTGATGAGGCCCATGAATTTGCGGGGACACCAGTGGCTCTCCAGGGGCGTCATGCAGGGAAGACAGCGCCCGGCCGGTGTGTCGATCGATGTTCGACGAATGGATGCGCACCCGATGGCAGTATCGAAACTGAGACAAGGGATCCCGAGGAGGGAGTCCCTTGTTGTCGGATCGACATCGGCACGGACGGAACACGTGGTGTACTCAGTGACTCCGGGATCGCCGGTAAGGTGGATCCCGGAGTCCTCTCGCACTTACGAGGCTGCAACGCCGTCGTTCCATTTGGGGCGGCATCTGAACGGCGGAAAAGTATGGCTGGTTGCTGGTTGTCAGGCGGGGGGTTTCTGGGCAGGTGTAGTGCCTGCCTGGAGGCCCCGAACTGGTATGGGCGCCGGCGCGTGATGATATGACTAAGATCGGCTTTCGACAATTCGGGTTGGTATGGCTCCTGATGGTGACTCTCGCCGGCGGTGCCGCCCGCGCCGATTGGACGTACTCCTATGCCGACGACTTTTCCGCCAACAACGCGGAGGTCGAGAGCTGCATTCACTCGCTGTTTTGGCTGGACAGGGCGACCCCACCACCCGAGCCGTACCTATACTATTCGGAGACCGGGAACCGAAAGTTGGTCTTCATAGGCTACCAGAACCAGCTTGCCGAATTGGGCTATTGTTTCCCAATCACCTCGGTACGCACGCAAAGAGCGGTCAAGGGAACGCTGGGAATCGACGTGTCGTTTCCGGATAACCAGAGCATTTCCCAAATCCCGCCGGGACAGTTGCTGTATTCGGTATCGGGCGATGGCGTCGCCTGGTCAACGCCGCAGTCACTGAGCGCGGACCACTATGAGCTTCCGATCGCGTCGCTGTCGGGAACGGCCTACATCCGGTTCTCCGGCACGCGCGCCGCGATCGACAACCTATCGGTTTCGCTGTACTCGCCGCCCGCGACCATCAATGTCCCTCGGGACTTCGACACGATTCAGGCGGCTATCGATGCGGCCGGCGATGGGGATATTATCGAAGTCGCCCCCGCCCTCAACGCGTATTCCGGTCCGGGCAACCGGGACATTCAGTTTCGCGGCAAGGCTATCACGCTGCGCAGCGTCAGCGGCCCGCAGAATACGATCATCGACTGCGATCCGGGACACCGCGGATTCCATTTTCGCGGGGCCGAGGGCGCCGATAGCGTTCTGTCGGGCTTCACCATAAGCGGCGGGCAAATCTCCGGGGCAAATACGATGGGCGGGGGAATCTATTGCGAATTCAGCAGCCCGACCATTGCCAACTGCATCATCCAGGACTGTAGCGCCGATGTCGGGGGGGGCATCGGCGGTTTGGGCGTCGCGCCTGTGATTACCGACTGCACCGTCACCGGGTGTAGCGCAACGCGCGGCGGCGGCATCGGCTTCGTCCAGCAATCTGCTGCGACGATTACGAACTGCGATATTTCGGGCAACACCGCGTCGTCCAGTGGCGGTGGTCTCTATTGTCTCAACAGTGTCGCTCTGATCGGAGGCTGCCGGATCTCCGGCAATGTCGTGCCGGCTAATATGCACGGCGGTGGAGCCTACTGCGCTGGGACTCTGACAGGGGTCACTTTCAAGAACTGCGTCATCTCTGCCAACACCGCCGGCGCGGGCGCAGGCATCTACACCGAGTCGACCTTGGGCCTCCAGCGGTGTGGTGTGACGGTGGTCAACTGCACGATCGCTCGGAACCGGCTCACAGGCACTGTTCCGTACCCTCGGCCGGGCAGTGCCATTCATTCGGCCGGAACGGATATCCTCGTCAACAGCACCATCATCTGGGACAATGGGGTCGGCCCGTTGGTTATCAACAACAGTCCTTTGTGGACGAGTCCGGTTTCGTACTCTGACATCGAGGGTGGCTACGAGGGAGACGGGAATTTCAACCAGGACCCGTTGTTTGCGGATGCGGCGGCCGACGACTACCATCTCAAGTCCACCTACGGCCGGTACAATCCGCAGACGGGCGGTTGGGCCTATGACGACGACCGCAACAGCCCCTGCATCGACGCGGGTGACTGTTCCATGTCGGCGGCCGACGAGCCATCGCCGAACGGTCGTCGGGTCAACATGGGCGCCTACGGCGCCACGCAAGAGGCCAGCAAGAGCGCCGAGCACTTCGTCTACCACGTGGCCAAAACCGGCTACGATTGGAACGGCGGACGGAGCCGAGAACAAGCCTTCAGGACAATTGAACGCGCACTGAAAACTGCCCAAAGCGGTGACACGATCCTCGTCTGGCCCGGCGTCTATCAAGAGGAGCTCACCTTTCAAGGCAAAGCCGTCACCCTTCAAAGCGCTGCCGACGCCGCGATCCTCGAGGCCAAGAACGATTTCGCCGTTTCCTTCTACCACGCCGAGGGTCCTGACAGCATCCTGGCCAATTTTGTCATTAGAAACTGTCAGGAGGGGGCGATCTTCTGCAGCGGGGCCTCCCCGACGCTGAGGAATCTGACCATCGTCAACAACGGCTTCGGCATTGCTGCCTACGAGGGCGCCGAGCCGTATATCGTCAATTGCATTCTCTGGTACAACGGCGGCAACCTTCAGGGGTGCAAAACGTACTTCAGTGACGTCGAGGGGATCGATGCTGATCGCTGGGCGGGCAACATCAGCAGCAAACCATTGTTCGCCGATCCGTTGAATCCGGACCCTGCCAAACGAGACTTTCACTTGCAGTCCGCGTATGGCCGGTATGTGCCGGAGTCCGACACGTGGGTGACGGATATCGCGACCAGCCCGTGTGTTGACGTCGGCAACCCCGAAGACTACTACGAAGCAGAGCTTGAACCCAACGGCGATAGAATCAACATGGGTGCCTACGGCGGCACGCTTTACGCCAGTAAGGGCCGCGATTATTGACCGGCCGCAAGGGAGGGCTGGGCCGCAGGTCGTGCAACGTCGAGATATCTTTGACGGGAACAGAAGTTGGCTTCGGATTGATGCAGGGTGATTGTGTCTTCGTTGAGGAGTAACTCCTGCATGATTCATGCAAGCTTGAGTACGGTGGTGGGAATCTGAGGGCCGGCGGCGACGCCGGCAAGGGCGGACCGAGAGCAGAGACGCAGGGCGCGGACCGGCTCTCGCGGCAAGGCATCCACTCGCCTTGGCAGCGCTGCCACGACGGGCGAGAGGAATGCCATGCGTGGCTGCTCTCTCTGTCCTTTGTGAAAGGTGAATCGTAACTCGTTTTTCAAGGTCGCCACGCCCCGGGATGCCCAAGGCGTGGTGGTTAGATAATGCCGGAGCGCAATATCTGGTGCTCTCGAAAAATGTCGCACTATTGCTGGAATAGTGGCGTAGAGTCAGTATTGGGCTTGTAGAAGGTGGTGCTTGAAGATATAATAGGACGTTGTTTCGGTAGCCGGTAGCCAAGAGGCTACCTTGAATTCGGAGGGCGGTCAGATCGGCAAGAGGTGGGAAGACATCTCTGACGGAGCCGGTAGGGTGAAGGCGTTTACGCTGGTCGAGATGCTGGTGGTGATTTCTATCATCTCCCTCCTGATGGGCATCCTCGTCCCGGCGGCGAATTCCGTGAGGCGTCAGGCATATTCGCTGCTTGGAATGCGCAACCAGAGAGAGGTCTCCACCGCCCTGAGCCTCTTCGCCGCTGACAACCGCGACCGCTATCCCGACTCAGTGGCCACGGTCGGATTCGACGACAAGTGGAACTGGTCCGATCCTACCAAGATGATCGGTAACCGAAAGCGAAGTCCTCAGGTCCACCGTTCGATGAGCGCCTACCTGCACGACTACATCGAGGACGGCGAGACGATGTCTTGTCCCAGCGCCCCCCAGAAACACAAGTACGTGCAGGAAGCCTGGGACGCCGGCGACGACTGGGACAATCCGGACACGCCCGTTCCTTCCGATCCTTTCGGTGGCACGTACTGTTTCTACTGGAACTACATCGGCTATCTGCCTGAGTCGAACACGCTGTTCAGAGGTCCGAGCGGTCCGGCCAGCATGGGCCGGTACAGTCAATTACTGGTCACGGATTACTTCGGCTATGACCACTGGCGCAGCCCGGGCGCGTTCGGCAGTTGCGAACGGCTCAGTGGCGGCGAGGTCGTTCCGGAGACGTGGCTGCTTTCGGCGTACTGGTCCATCGATGGCGATCCCGCTGTGCGTCTGCCCAAGGTCAAGCTGCATGCGGCTTACACGGACGGACACGTCCAGGCCTACACGCCGTCGGACGCGGTCCCCATGAAGGTCTCGATCACGCCCGATGGTGTCCCGCCGTACCCCGACGGTGCGGGCCCCGGAGATTTCTACATTCCGGGCAACGCTGTCCCGGAGTAGACGGGTACGTCTCCCACTCCCGCTCTTCGAACCCTCGTTAACCGAATCTGTCGTCGGTCGGTGATGCGCGAAGGGGTGAATTCTGGCCGGATGGGTTACGGTGCGCGCAGTCACGGCCGATTGAGTGACAACCGCACGGGGGAATCTCTGTGTGCATCGCCGACTGCGACCTGTCCGGCTGCCTATATGAGCGCAAGAAAAAGCCCCGCGTTTGGCACGGGGCTCTTGATTCAAGTCTGCCTGTCAGATTGTTCAGCACGGGGTGACGCCCTGTGCCTCCATGCCCTTGCGCCCCTGGGCCGGCGTGTACTCCACGGCTTGACCTTCGCGAAGCGTCTTGAATCCCTCGCCGTTGATATTCGAGTGATGGACGAACAGGTCCTCACTGCCGTCATCAGGAACGATGAATCCAAATCCCTTCTGCTCATTGAACCATTTCACTGTGCCTTTTGCCACGATGTTCTCCTTCGGCCGAAACAGGCCCGCAACGCGTTCGCCCTCTGACTGTGTGCAAGGCGTAGACCTCGAGGGCCCAAAGCATACGCCTTTACTGGACGAGGATTCTACCGGCTCTCTCCGCCAACTGTCAACAAAATAAATCGGGAAATGACAAATAGGGCTAAAGTCCTACGGTCGCCCGAGTTTGGCAGACGGCTTCGTTCTCCGAGCTATGGAATAGGAGCAGCGCCCGATGGGAGGCGCTGGATCATCTGAGGCAGGCCATCGAGGCACAGTTGCGACCAGGTCTCCATGGTGTCACGGACCTGGCGTAATTCGTCGAGCGTCATGAACTCCATCTGGGTGATCATCTGCTCGCGGCGTGTGACATTCGGCGCGTCCAGCGACCAGAGATGGACCACTCCCAGGTGCACCTGACCGACTTCGTTGGAGTCGTCGTTGAGCAGGGCGACGATGTGGTCGGCATAGCGAGTCTCGACATTGACCTCCTCGGCCACCTCGCGCTGCACGGCCGTCATATACACCTCCCGATAGTCCACGTTGAATAGCGGCGCTTCATCGTCGACGGGATTGATGTGTCCCCCGACGCCGATGGACCGGTTGCCCACCAACCGCGTTTCGCCGGCGCGCTTGCCCCGCACGTAGGTCAGGCACCTACCCGCGCAGGTCATCAGCACGTAGGGAATGAGTTGCTTGTGCGTGGGGTCCTTCTCCGCCTGCGCGCGCGGCATGAAACGCGGCGCGCCGACGGCAAAGAGCTTGTCGAGATAGCGGTCGACGTCGTACTCCAGCCCGTGAAATGTCCCCAGCTCATCGAGCACGCTGCGCTCGACCACCAGCACCTTCTCTTCCTGACCCACGCGGTTGCTCCTTCCCGTTGTCACTGTCCAACTGTCACTCTCACACGCCACTGAAGGCAGAGAACCCGCCGTCCACGGGGACCACCACGCCCGTGACGAACTTGGATGCGTCACTGATCAGCCAGAGTAGCGTACCGTTCAGGTCGGTCGGCTCGCCGAAGCGGCCGATTGGTGTGTGGTCGATGATCCTCTTGCCGCGCGCGGTCAGCTCGCCCGTCTTCTCATCCGTCAAGAGGAACCGGTTCTGTTCCGTCAGGAAGAACCCCGGCGCGATCGCGTTGACGCGGATGTTGGGCGAGTGACGCTGGGCCATGTAGGTGGCCAGCCACTGCGTGAAATTGCTGACGGCGGCCTTGGCGGCCGAGTACGCCGCGATATTCGTCAGCGGCCGGAAGGCGTTCATCGACGAGATGTTGATGATCGTCCCCTCGCCCCGCTCGGCCATGTGCTTGCCGAAGATCTGACTCGGTATGATGGTCCCGACGCAGTTCAGATCAAACACCATGCGGATGGCATCCTCGGGAAGGCCGAAGAACGTAGTGGGCGGGACGCACGTCGCTTCTTTCTTATTGCCGCCGGCCCCGTTGATCAGCACGTCGATATGCCCCAGGCTCTGGACCGCGCAGGCGCAAGCCTCCTGCACCGTCTTGCGTTCGAGCACATTGATCTCCAGCGGCAGCGCGAACCCGCCGTCGGCCTCGATCTCCTCGCAGACTGCACGCGCTCGAATCGAGTCATAGTCGGCCACGCAGACCTTGGCCCCGCGTGCGGCCAGCGCCCGGGCCATCTCGCCGCAGAGCACCCCTGCCCCGCCGGTAATGACCACCGTGTTACCCTTGATATCGAAGAGATCCTTCATCTTCTTCCTTTCCCGCGTTCGAGCTGGGCCGCTATCGCCTTCGTCTTCGCGCCCAAGACCATTCCCAAGTAGGTCTCTCTTGGCGATTCCACCAAAGACTTGGCGGCAGGCCCGAATATAGCCGACCCCGGACGTGCTTTCAACCACCCGGCGCCATGCGTGTCGCCAGAATCCAAACCTCCCTGTTCTTCTCCATCTATCCCAGACATCTCATCTTCTCTCGGAATTGGGTTTGTTTGGCGCAATCGCTGCTGCGGGCCCGGCGCGTCTCGCGGGTACCGTCGCGCGTATCGCATATTGCATCGTGCGTGGTTTCAAATCATCAATCATCCATCATCCTTCACAAATCCACACCCCCCTAAAAGGACGGCGTTGCGTGTTTTGAACGAAAAAACCCGCCCCGACCGCCGCCTGAACCGGTCTAAGTCCTGCCCGCAGCAAGAATAAAAGAATCTGCACTGTCACCGGGATTTGAAAACAAACCGTCGCGCAAATTGAACGAAATGGAGGCGCAACGAGACACCGCCGGGATGGCCGTGGAGACGGCCGGCGGTGGACCTGAACGCCCGCCTCAAGAGATTCGCCGCCGGGACCGGCATTCTCTGACTCATTCGCCCTCAGCAAAAAGAGTGAGTTGACGCGTAGGCGGGCTTCGCTTCCGAGTCGCCTTTGTCTCGACCATGCCTGTTGTTCGAGCCGCGGCGCACACCTCGCCCCAGCTTATGAAGTAATTGTCGAAGTAGTCAATTGGGTACTTGCTGAGCCGCTCCACGTCGGCGCGTGTCGGCAATTTGCCCAACAGCCTAGCGATTCTCCTGACATCCAACTGAAGAACCTTCTTGGGGACGGCGTAGGTCTGCTTCTCCAGGCGAGCGACCCGGCTGTTCTTGGCTCTTGGAGTGGTCTTTGTCTTGCGGAAGGGGTCCTCACCCGCCCGCAACTCGGCGTGTCTGCGCTTCGCGATCTCATGGTAGTACTCTGAAAGCTCAATGCCTATGAAGCGACGTTCGAGTTGCTCTGCCGCAAGCGTTGTCGTACCGACACCGTTGAAGGGATCCAACACGCACTCCCCTGGGTGCGTGAAGAGTGCTATAAGCCTGCGCATCAGCGCCGGCGGCAACTGG
Organism: uncultured Pirellulales bacterium; assembly: GCA_964527825.1. Classification (GTDB taxonomy): domain Bacteria; phylum Planctomycetota; class Phycisphaerae; order Sedimentisphaerales; family Anaerobacaceae; genus JAFGLV01. The sequence goes on along the minus strand of CAZGRF010000003.1, from coordinate 6,030 downwards.
CACGGATGATCGACTCGTCGGCAGTTGTGCTTGAGCCTGTGGATATCCCACCACAGATCGCTGATCGGCGTCCTGTCGTCTTCGTAGAATCGGCGAGACTGAATGCAGCTTTGGCGAAGGCAGTACGATTCTTTGAGGCCGAGCAGTTCTTCCTTATCGCGGGCACGCACCTCCCCAGATAGCAGGCCGGGCGGCGTACGTGGTTCTCCTTTGGAGAAACAGAGGATTGCATAGTGAGCGGGCATGATCATTCTGACCGGAAGGCTGAGACCTTCCCACACGATCCAGTACTGGAAGCGAAGAGTCTTCTCAAGATGGGCAAAATGCCGTATCGTCCAGAGTGGAATGTTCAGTATGGCCACCGTGCAGCCGGGTCTTACGATGCGCGCCAGTTCGGACAGCCAGCTATCGCACCAACGGAAGTATGTGTCAATTTCCAGCGTATCGTGCCAATTCTCGTACTTCTTGTTCAGGTTGTAAGGAGGGTCAGCGAAGCAGAAATCGATGCTGTTGCTTGGAATATCGGCCAGCAGTTCGAGGCAGTCGCCTTGACGCAGCGAATGGGCCTCCTTTGCACAGTCTGCGGAGGTGTTCTTGCTCGCCTTACTACGCCCACCTCCACCTACACTGGGCAGCATCTTCATTCCGTCCCGGATGTCGACGCAATGCAGCGTTTCGAAGGGTTCTAAGCCAAAGAGGTCGGCAAGCCTGGTTGCGATCTCATGTGGGAAATCCTGCGGATCGCAGGAGATGTCACGCCACACGTCAGACATCAGCGTCCCGTATTCATGATACGTGTGTTTCTTTCCACCGTAGTCCTTGGTAGTCCTCTCGCAGAATGGGCAGTAGGTGTAGGCGATTCGCGTCTTGGTGTGGATGAGCGATTCCCTATAGCGAGTAAGGATCAGGAGCGCGGCGTGTTCACTTTTCAATCCCTTCTCGTCGGCCATAGGCTGAGCGAGTTTCACGGCTGTCCACAGTTTGAAGTGTATGTGGGGCTCCAGCGCGAGGTAGAGTCTCGCGGCTGCATACGGTGTTGTTAGAATCGCCACGGTTGTGCGCTCGTCCGCTCTCTCCGCAAAATCGACGAGCGTATTCGCCCACGCGGCTGGAACCTCCTCGCAGAGCGCTGTCGAAGCAAAAGGAAGCACGAAAAACCAGACATCGGGCCGTGCTGCATCAAAGGACAGAAGCTCCTCCGGCGCTGCCGCTTCCAAGCGGGCTAACTGCAAGCGCTTGCTGTTCTCACTGAGATGAGCCATTCTGTGCCTATCTAAGCTGCCTCATGCCACATCTGTACCTTACAGACTCTTGAGAAAGGCAACAAGGCTTTGAATTTCAGTGTCCTTGAAGGTGACCGTGCAATCACTGTATTGGCATATTGTCGACAGGGCGGATCTGCGCTCAAAGTTGCCCGCGCCGTCAATCACATAGGCAATCCGATGTCCTCGGCGACGAAGTAGTTGCTGGCGCGAGCGTGCTTGGCCTGCCTTCCTCTCGATAGTACTGTTCGTAGTAACCTGGAAGCTCAGCTCGATCGCGCAGTACTTGTGCCCCGGAGACTCCGCTACCCTGTCGAAAGACATGTCGGTGCGTCCTTCGTTCTGACTGATGCCTGGTATGGTCTTCTTGCTGAAATCCCATTCTGGGAGAACATCTTGAAGTTGCTCCTTCACATACGCCTCGGCCAGATAGCCGAGCGCATTCGCTGCCGCGCCGCCGGTGATCCTACTGACCCATATATAGCGCTGTCGAACAAACACGTCCAATTCCTTCTTATTGCCGAGCAGCGATCCGATTACGCATTTCTCCGCCACCTCAGTCGGTATTCCGGGTTCCGACGACGATGCACCGTGCATAATCAGGGTGATGACATCCTCCATCGCAGGGGTCAGGCCCACGGGTTGTTTCAGGCTATCCCCCTCAACACCGAGCACTTTGTTACTCCAAGATGCTCGCTTGCCGAAGGTCTTGAATTCGTATTCGTAGTCCCGATCATGCCACCTGTAGCGCATGCCCGTTCCCTGAAGGCTGCGCGGCAGTTCCGTCTTCAAGCGCTTGAGCGGTTCACCTCCAAGGTCAGAGAGCACCATCAAGTGCTTTAGGAACAGATTGGCCGGCAGACCTGTTGTCCTGGGGAGTATCGCTTTCCATGCGTCCGGAGCACTGTCGGCAACATGCAGCAGACTGATGAACTTGTCCTGTGTGGCTATGAGGGCCGGAATTATGCTTGCATCCTTCTGTCGATCCAGTATCTCGTCAGGCCACCAGCACAATGCTGCATTCTTCAGATCATCGTATCTTCGCGCTCTGGCCATCCATATATCCTCAAGACGATTCAATCCGTCACGCTCTCCTGCTGACTTCTGACACTCTTGCGCTCAGTCGCGTCGCGGCTATTGTAGCTGCGGCGTCGAGTCGCCACAAACGAAAATGCTGTGGCAACACGGACGGGTCAGCCACAGGCGGCAGGGTGAGATTGCTCGTTTGTGCCCCGCGGCGCGTGACTGTTTCGGCTGGAGGGGGTGGGGGGGATTGTGTATGATACGGAACCGCCGCTGGCAGGGTTTGTGGCGAGACGGCGGGAGTGGACCGGTATGATGTTGCGGAGATGCAGGCCGGGGTCTTGCTGTGAAAGGGCATGGTATGGGCGATGGGCCGGACGGTGACGTGCGGTATGACATGCGGTTTCTGTGGCTGATTTGTTTGGTCGCGGCGATGGGGGGGCTGCTGTTCGGCTACGACTGGGTCGTCGTCGGCGGGGCCAAGCCGTTCTACGAGCCGTTCTTCCGCATCACCGACGAGATGCCCTTTCATCGCGGCTGGGCCCAGAGCAGCGCGTTGGTGGGCTGTCTGTTCGGGGCGTTGATGTCAGGCATGCTGACCGACCGCTTCGGCCGCAAGCGCCTGCTGATCGTCTCGGCCTTGCTGTTCACCGCCTCGGCAATCTGGACGGGGTTGTCGTGGGACTTTACCTCGTACAACGTCGCCCGCGTGCTCGGCGGGATCGGGCTGGGGTTGGCGTCAAACCTCTCGCCGATGTACATCGCGGAGGTCAGCCCGGCAGCGATGCGCGGCCGCTTCGTGTCGATCAACCAGTTGACCATCGTGATCGGCATCCTGGCGGCCCAGGTCGTCAACTGGCTGATCGCCCAGCCGGTGCCGACCGACGCTACGCAGGAGTTCATCCGCCAGTCCTGGAACGCCCAGACCGGCTGGCGCTGGATGTTCGGGGCCGAGACTGTCCCGGCGCTGCTGTTCTTCCTGTCGATGTTCTTGGTGCCCGAATCGCCGCGCTGGCTGGTCAAGTACGGCCGCGCTGAGCAGGCGCGTGACATCCTGGCGCGGATCGGCGGCGCCGAGTACGCCCGGACCGAGGTGGAGGATATCCAGACGACCATCGCGGACGAGGAGAAGGCCCGCGTGCGATATAGCGACCTGCTCGAGTCGAAGCTATTGCGAGTCGTCGGGCTCGGCGTCTTTCTGGCGGTCTTCCAGCAGTGGTGCGGGATCAACGTGATCTTCAACTACGCGCAGGAGGTCTTCCAGGCGGCCGGCTATGACGTCAGCGCCATCATGTGGAATATCGTAATCACGGGCATTGTGAACTTGGTGTTCACGTTCGTGGCGATCTACACGGTGGACCGGCTGGGCCGGCGAGTGCTCATGCTGATCGGCGCCGGCGGGCTGGCCGGCATCTATGCGATTCTCGGCACGGGGTACTATCTCCACAGTACCGGCATCCACATGCTGGTGCTGGTCGTGCTGGCCATCGCCTGTTACTCAATGAGCCTGGCGCCGGTTACGTGGGTGGTGATCTCGGAGATCTTCCCCAACCGTATCCGCGGGGCAGCCGTCTCGGTGGCGGTGTTTTCGCTCTGGATGGCGTGCACGGTCCTCACGCTGACGTTCCCGCTGCTGAAGAAGTCCCTCGGGGCGCACGGGACGTTCTGGCTGTACGGCGCCATCTGCGTGGTTGGTTTCGGCGTCATCTGGAAGAAGCTGCCCGAAACCAAGGGCAAATCGCTCGAAACCATCGAGCGCGAGTTAGTCGATTGAGCCGCGGCGGTCCTCTGAGCCATGTTCTGATAGGGATTGAGGTGGTCCTATGAAGCGATACCTTACGGGTGTCGTCGTCTGTGTGTTGGTCTTCGCGGGTACGGGCTACGCTGAGTCTGTCGATCTGTCCGGACCTTGGGCGTTTGCCTTGGACCCGAACGGCGTAGGAGTGGACGAGGCATGGTATACCAAGACGCTGCTGCAGTCGATTCGGTTGCCTGGCTCTTTGCAGGAGCAAGGTTACGGCGACAAGCCCTCGGCGCGGACGCAGTGGACCAGTCGCATCGGCATGACGCTATTGGAAGACCCGCGCTTCGCGGAATACGTTCAGAGCGACGATTTCAAGTGTCCCTTCTGGCTGACGCCCGACCGTCACTACGTAGGCCGGGCCTGGTATCAGCGGCAGGTCACGGTCCCGGCGGACTGGCGGAACCAGCGTGTGGTGTTGCACCTGGAGCGGCCGCACTGGAAGACCACGGTTTGGGTGGGCGACCGAGAGATTGGCTCCTGTGACAGTCTCGGAACGCCGCACGAATACGACCTGACCGATGTGCTCGTGCCCGACCGGTCGGCCACGCTGACGATTTGTGTGGACAATAGCTACGTCGTCCCCGTCGGCAAGGACGCGCACAGCATTAGCGATCAGACGCAATCGAATTGGAACGGCATTGCCGGCGCGGTCGAGCTGCGCGGCAGCGCCTCTGTCTGGCTTGATGACGTGCAGATATTTCCTGATGTCAGCAGCCGACAGGCTAAAGTGGTCGTGACCTTGGGCGCGCAGCCAGGCCAGTCAGGATCGGGTACGCTCACGGTGCAGGCTGTCCATGACGACCATGTCACGCAGCCGCAGGTTGTACCCGTGACCTGGGGCGAGCAGGGTGGGGCGGTGAGCTTCACTCACACGATGGGTCCGGACTGCTTGCTCTGGGACGAGTACGCACCTGCTCTGTATCGCTTACAGTTGCACCTGCGAGGCGATGGCGTTGCGGCGGACAAGACAGTGACGTTCGGTATGCGCGATCTGACGATTCAGGGGACGCAGTTCGCCGTCAACGGCCGCAAGATCTTCTTGCGCGGCACGCTGGAATGCTGCGTCTTTCCGCAGCACGGCTATCCGCCCACCGATGCAGCCGAGTGGAAGCGCATCATCCGCATCGCCAAGGCTCACGGGCTGAACCATTTCCGCTTTCATTCGTGGTGTCCGCCCGAAGCTGCTTTCGTCGCGGCCGACGAGGAGGGCTTCTATCTGCAAGTGGAAGGCTCTTGCTGGGCTGGTTTCGGCGACGGCACTCCTCTCGACAAGTGGATCTACGACGAGATCGACCGCATGATCCGGGCCTATGGCAACCACCCCTCGTGGTGCTTCTTCTCGCCGAGCAACGAGCCGAGCGGCAGGAACCGCGAGAAGTTTCTCGGCGGTCTATTGACCGTGCTGAAGGCCCAAGACCCGCGGCGCTTCTACGTGGCCGGGGCGGGCTGGCCCCAGATCGAGGAGAACCAATATTCCATCGAGCAGGCCGTCCGTTTGCAGCGCTGGCCCACGCTGAAGTTCGATCAGCCGCCGCAGACCTTCGATGACTACCGCTCCCACGTCGAGTCTCGGCCCGTGCCCGTGGTCGGCCACGAGATCGGCCAGTGGTGCGCCTACCCCGACGTGGACGAGGTCAGCCAGTACACCGGCGTGCTCAAGGCCCGGAACATGGACATCTTCCGCGACAAGCTGCAGAAGGCCGGCATGGGTGGGCTGGCGCGCGAGTTTCTCATGGCCTCCGGGAAGTTCCAGACGCTGCTGTACAAGCAGGAGATCGAGGCGGCGCTGCGCAGTCCCGGCTTCGGTGGTTTTGCCTTGCTCGACCTGCACGACTTCCCTGGCCAAGGTACCGCCCCGGTGGGCGTGCTCAATGCCCTGTGGCAATCCAAGGGCTATGTCACGGCCGAGCAGTATCGTCGCTTCTGCAACGATGTCGTGCC
>CAZGRF010000002.1:7181-28012 GCA_964527825.1 uncultured Pirellulales bacterium | reverse complement strand
TCGTGCAGATTGGGCTTTGCGTATTGCCCCTGAGGGGGGCGGAACCACAGCCCCGTAGGGTGTGCATCACACACCGTCTTCTTTGCGGCGGCAGGCCCGCCCCTTCCGGCCTCACAAGCACAGTTCTATTGTAGGCCGGGCACGGCGGTAGTACAAGCGAGGAACGCCGACCATTGCGCCCGGGCACTCTTTACCGACGTTCTGTTTGTCGCGCAGATCGGAGCAGGCGATCGTGGTACTTTTTCTGTTCGGCCATGTAATGCTCGACCAGCTTCTGGGGATCGTTGTCGAACTGGGCGGAAATCTTCTTCCGCACGTCGCGTACAGCGCGAATACCTTCATCCTCATTCTTCATCGTCGTCTCCTAACAACTCCAGAGGCGTCACCAGCACTGGAATAAACAGGCCAAGCAGCACATTGACCCTTCTGATGTGGTCGAACTTGTTCGCGTTCGCCAGGTGGCGGCAGTTCCAGGTGAGCAGAAAATCACACCGATGAAACGACGCGAGGGCCAGGTGCAGCGCGTCGCCGACCGGATTGCTGGGCATGACTTTGTGAGCAACGTATGCCTGGACGATCTCCGTAACCTCCGGCTCGACCGGCACAAGAGGCAGGCGTTCAATGAGCCGCAAGGCATCTGAGCGACCGGGGAAGTCTCCCTGAGCAAGTTCATCGACGACGGCGGCGCTGGTGACGAGTTCATACCCGGTTTCGGCATCCTTCCACCACCTACGCGTCCATTCCCGCCGGGCTGTCATTTCCGGTTCGGGGCGAACGTCAAAGTAGAAGCTCGGAATCGTCGTCTCAATATAGACACGCTTGTTCATGCCGCTACTCCCTCACGCTTGATGGCGCGATAGACCGGGAACAAGCCCTCGTCGGAATCGAGGCCGCTCAGCACCGCAGAGCCCCGTAGGGTGTGCATCGCACACCGTCTTCTTTGCGGCGGAAGGCCCGGCCCCTTCCAGCCTCACAAACACAGTCTTATTGTAGGCCGGCCGTGCCGCTAGTACAAGCGAAAACGCCGGCAATCTCTATCGTGACGGAATGACGGTGTGTGCTGCGCACCGGACGCGAGACTTGTCAGTCATGGGGGCGATAGACGCCGCCTTCTCGCCGGCTCTGCGACTTTTCCGATATCACCGTGTCCTCGCACACGTCCAGGCCGATCCGCCCGACCAGCGTCTTGAGGTAGCCCAGGTGGGGACACGGCGGCGCGTGGAAATTATCTTTGGTCATGCACGACGACAACTGCACCACGATCCGGTCCTTGTCGATGCCCTCCTTCTTGCGGAGGTTTCGCACGAGACTGGTGAGCTTGCGGTGCGTCGCCCGGCCGCAGCACCCGCCGCAGGTCATGCTGAGCACGCGATACGGTTTGTCTTTCGGATAATATGCGAAGCCGCCCGTCCGCTCGTGAAACGCCTTTTCGCAGAAATATCCCGGGCACCGTTCTTTAACGATGTGACATTGCAGGAGGACGACGTACTCTTTCTCAGCCAAATCTATCACTGACGCACTCTCCTTCTAGGCCAATGCCCGCCACAGCGGTGTCACCCGCCAAGCTCAAACTGCTCTGCGGCCAGCCGGGCGATATGGCCACCAATCGCCAGCGAGGCGGTCGCGGCCGGCGAAGGGGCGTTGAGAACGTGAATCGCGTTCTTCGTCGCTTCGATCTTGAAATCGTCCACCAGCTCTCCCTTGGGTCCCAAGGCCTGGGCGCGCACGCCAGCATTGCCCGGCCGAAAATCGTCCGGACCTATGGACGGGACCAGCCGCTGCAGTTGCCTGAGCAGCAGCTTCTTCGACAAGGCACAGGCGTACTCGCCCAGCCCGTAGCGCCAGTGGCGCATGAACAAGCGCCACGTCCCCAGGTGCGCCAGTGAGTCCCAGGAATCACGCAGGCTGAAGTCGGTCTTGCGGTAGCCCTCCCGCTTGAAGGCGAAGACGGCGTTCGGGCCGCACTCGACGCCGCCGGCGATCATCCGCGTGAAGTGCACGCCGAGAAAAGGAAAGGCCGGATCGGGAACGGGATAGATCAGGTTCTTCACCTTCGCTGCGGCCCCGTTCGTCAGGTCGCAGTAATCGCCCCGGAACGGCACGATCCGCACGCCCGGATTGACGCCGTCCATCCGGGCCACGCGGTCGCACTGCAGGCCGGCGCAGTTGACCAGGTACCGCGTGCTGATGCTGCCCTTGGACGTGACCACGCTCGTGTAGAAATCGTGCTTGTCGAATCCCGTGACCTTATGGGAGGTGAGCACGCAGTTGTGATTGGCGGCCTTCTGGACCAATTCGCCCAGCTTGTCCGCCACAGCGGTGAAGTCGATGATGCCGGCACACGGGACGTGAAGACCCGCAATGCCCGACGCCGCCGGCTCGATCCGGCCGATCTCCTCCGGCCCGATCTTCTCAATCCCTTCGACGCCATTGGCCAAGCCATTCTGAAAGATCCTCTCCATCACGGGCAGCTCGCGCTCGTCCGTCGCGACGATGATCTTGCCGCATATCTCGTGCGGGATTTTGTGCTTCTTGGCGAACGCAATGAGTTCCTTCCGGCCGGCCGTGCAGGTCTGCGCCTTGCTGGAGCCCGGCTTGTAGTAGAGCCCCGAGTGCATGACGCCGGAGTTGTGGCCCGTCTGGTGGGCGGCCAGCCGGTCCTCTTTCTCCAGCACCGCCAGCCGAACCTCGGGATGATTCGAGGCGACCTTGTACGCCGAAGCCAATCCAACGATCCCGCCGCCGATAACCACAATATCAAAGTCCGTCCGTGCCTGCATACCCACCCGTTCCTGAAGGGAAAACGACTGCCGGCCCACACCATACAGACTCGCCCTCTCATCGTCAATGTGGAACGACGCCGAAACACTCGTCATGGTGAACCATGCAAAGCATCTGGGCCGAGATTGAAGTGCTGCAATGCCTGCAAAGGTCGCCTGCGCCGTTGACTCTGTCATTCCTGCGCAGGCAGGAATCCGCAAACCATAGGAGGGGAATGACACATTCGCAATTCCATCTCATCCGACCGATGGGACGCGTGCTTGTCCGTGCCCCACAACCATAACCCTATTGTAGCGCGGATGTGGCGACAATACAAGAGAAAACACCCGCGATTACCTTCGCCGCAGAACGACAGTATCCGCTGCAGAGGTAGCCTTCGTTTGTCATGCTGAGCTCCTAGGCTGTGTCACAATTACAGGAGGCAGATGGTTGTCTTGTTGGCCGAGGGTCTCTATGATGAGCGGCGAGATTTGGAAGGAGCCCCGGATGGCCTATCGACAAGGTGAACGTCGGCAACGATGCCTGTTTCCTGAGAGTTTGGACGACTACGTCGGCCCTGAAGACCCGGTTCGGGCCTACGATGCGTTCGTCGAGGCCTTGGACCTGGCGGCGCTGGAGATCGCGTGGGGCCCGCGTCAGTTCGGCTGCCCGGCCTACGATCCGCGGGTGATGCTCAAGATTCTGGTCTATGGCTACGCCTATGGCATTCGCAGCAGCCGCGAGCTTGAGCGGGCGTGGCATCATAATGTCTCTTTCATGTGGCTGGTCGGCGGCCTCAAGCCGGACTTCAAGACCATTGTGCGGTTTCGTCGTGACCATCGTCAGGCCCTGGCCGGCGTGCTCAAGCAGTGCGCGCGGCTGTGTATCGAATTGGACCTGATCGCAGGCAACACGCTCTTCGTCGACGGCAGCAAGTTTCGCGGCAACGTCTCACTGAGCAATCGTTGGACGGTCGAGCGGTGCGAACGGACCTTGGCCCGTGTCGACGAACGGATCGAAACGCTTCTGGCCGAATGCGAGGCCCTCGATGAACAAGAGACCGGTTCACCGATCAAGTTGGAAAAGGCCCTGTCCCAGAAACACAAGCTCAAGGCCAAGGTCGAAAAGGCCCTGGAGAAGCTGCAGAGCGAGGATCTCGACCACGTCAATACGACCGACCCGGAGGCGGCCTCGATCCGCGGCCGTCAAGGGTCACACGCCGGCTACAACGCCTAGATCGTCGTCGACGATCAACACGGACTGATCGCCCACAGTGACGTGGTCAACGACAACAACGACCTGGGGCAGTTCGCCGACCAGATCGACGCGGCCAATCAGACCCTGGAACAGCCGTGCCGGAGAGCTTGTGGGGATGCGGGATTTTCCAACGCCAAGGTCTTGGAGACGGTCGACGCCCAAGGCATCGAGGTGATTGTGCCCTCGTCGAAACAGGCCCGAGGTCGGGAGCCCGGACCCTTCGACAGGAGTCGTTTCCGGTATGACGCCGACGCGGACGCCTGCGTTTGTCCGGAAGGCACCCGCCTTCCGTTCCGCCGTCTCAACGGTCTCCGGGGGCAGCGAGAATACTATCCGGGCCGTGGCGTTTGTACGCCATGTCCCCACTTTGGGGTCTGTACTGCGAACGAGACGACCGGGCGCAAGATCATTCGTTATGAGAATGAGGTCTTTCGCCAGAAGCTGGCCGCCGATTATCAGACGCCGGAGGCCCAGGCGGTGTTTCGGCGGCGTAAGGAGAAAGTCGAACTGCCCTTCGGCCACTTCAAGCGGAACTTGGGGGTCGATAGTTCCCTGCTGCGTGGCTTGGCCGGGGTCCGCGCCGAGATGTTGTTGTTGAGCAGTTGCTTTGATCTGGCCCGGCTGATCTCGCTGGTGGGAGTCTCCGGCTTGGTCGCGAGGCTCTCACCTCTGTAGGAGAACGTTCAGGCGGGTCCCCGGCCGGATCGGGGCTCACAAGCAGGCTCGCCCCCTGTGGCGAGCCAGGTGGGCGGCCAGATGGATGAGGTTGCCCTCTTTCCGCCGGGGTCGGCTGACCCACAGGCATGAGGTTCGTCAATACGGCGATGAACGCTATTGTGACACAGCCTGAAACGGCTGCATGAGTCAAAAAAATGCCTCATGCTTGAAAAACAGGCCGAGTGACGGCAATAATTACCGCCGGCGGACGACTGTAGAGCTGTACCGATACAATGGAGACAGAGCAATGAAACGCAACTGCACAACTCAACTCGCGCTGTACGCAACGCTGGCGCTGATTTCGCTTATGGTCGGCTGCTACGTCGACGTCGGCGGAGGCGGTTGCAGCACCGGCGCCTACCGTGCCAAGGCCCAGCGAACGGAAGAGCTCAGCGTCTCGCTGACCGACATTGCCGCGCTCGACGTTGAGAGCAATGTGGGGACGATCGCGCTCGACAGCGCCGATGTCGGAGAGGCCCGCATCACGGCCGAGATCACGGTCAGGGCCAAGACCGAAGAGGAAGCCGAGGAACTCGTCGAACAGGTCCGCATCAGCGCCGAGCCGACCGGCCAGGCCTTGGTCATTAGGGCGGTCAAGCCGCCGGGCTTCGGCCGCAACCAGCTCAGCGTGGACTTCGTCATCGCCGCGCCCGGGCGTCTGGCCGTCGAGTGCACGACCAATGTCGGAGACATCCGGATCACCGACTTCACCGACAAGGTCGCGGCCAAAACCGATGTCGGCAAGGTCGTCTGCAGTGGCTTGCGCAACGATGCCGAACTCCACACCAACGTTGGCGATATCAGAGCGACCTATGCACCCGATGCGCCGGCCACGATCAAGCTGGCTGCCACAACCAATGTGGGCAACGTTGACTTCTCAGGCCCTGGGCAAATATCCGCGAGACTCTCGGCCTCCACCAACGTCGGCTCGATCCACACCGACAGGCCCTTGACCGTAACCGGGCAGATGAAGAAGTCGATCAACGCCACACTCGGCGATGCGGAAGGCGAAATCACGCTCCACAGCAACGTTGGCTCGATCAAGATACGTTGAGGGAACCGCCCACTTCAGCGGAGAAGCAAGGCCATCGTAAAACCCGCTGCCGCGACGCACAGCGCCGCCGGCAACACTTTGAGGATAATGCGCGACAAGGGCGCCTCGAAGTAGCTGGCAGACAGTGCCAGGCACAAGTGAATCGGGCTGATCGCCAGCCCGAAGACCAATCCGGCAAAGGCCAACGTCTCAATGCCCAGATTCAAACCATCACCCGTCTCGATGTAGGTCATCAGGAATGGATACGTGATCGCTACGGTCCCCATCGTCACGCCCGTGCTGGCGCCGACAAGAAACGGCAGCAGGAACACCACCAGGACAGGCGGCATGTGAATCTGGGCGAAGAAACCCACCACGCTGCCCACCGCTCCGCTCGCATCCAGGATCAATCTGAACCACAGCGCCCCGAAGATGAGCATCACCATGTCCGGCTCTTTCGCTGCTCTGAAGATGCCGGCCCACCGTCGCGGTTCGACGCGATGCAGCAACAGCAGCCCCACGATGGCCAGGAAGACCCCGATCGCGGGCGGCACATCCAGAACCACGTACAGTACCGCCGTGAACGCGATGGGCCAGAACGCGTGCATGAAGTCACGCACATGCGCTTTGAATGCGGCTTCGGACTCAGCCTCCTCTTTCCGTCGCGGCGGGATGCCAACCAGCAACAGGAATACGACACCACCGATGGTTCCGGCGACGCTCAAAGCCAGGTGATGACTGACCAATTGCCACGCCGAGATGCCCAGCATGCCCTGGATCAGCGGAACGGACGGAAAGAGAGGCCAGATCGGCTCCCACTGGTGCCGAAAGAGAAAGTTGATGGCCGCCAGGCGGCTGCGTTCGACGCCGATCTCATCGCCGGCGTCACGCACCATTGGGGCCGAGAGCATGATCCCGCCCGGCGTCGGGAGCATTCCCATCATCAGGGGGATCGCCGCCAGGGCCACACGCCGGCTGCGAAACAGACCTCGCATCGCCGGCGCCAGCCGCGCCGAAATGCCGATCTGCATCATCGCGTGCCCGACCACGTTGACCAGCAAGAGCAGCGCTGTCAGCGAAACAAACAGATACGGCGTCGTTTCCGTCAATGGCTCGGTCCGCCATTCGGCGGCCAGTTTCGAGCCCATCGCCTGCGGCGTGACCCTCAGCAGCACCGCCAGTGTCGCCGCCGCGACCATCATGGCCAGACCGATCTTGATCCGGGCCCGCAGCAGCACCACCAGAACCAACAGCGAAACGAATATCGCGCCTAGCGCATACATCGATGCAATCACACCCTGTGCAAAAGTCCCCACGTACTGTTCTTCTCGGCGGAGCGCCGGATTCTAACCGGCCGAGCCGATAGGCGAAAGGAGGAACTCTTCCCGCGCAGATGGCGAACGGCGACGGTAGGCAAAGAAAGAAACGGGCGTCCTGTCACCTCCCGTCGGATTTTTCCACTGTCCCCATGACTACGCCGCTGGGACAGCGGCTTATCAAGCGGATTTGTTGGGAAACGTATGCAGGCAGCCCGGATCTTCGTGGTCTTTTGCTATGGCTTGTTTGGCATCGCGGCTCAGGCTCTGCTCTTCCGGGAGTACATGGCGGCGCTGGACGCCCGGGATATCGGTATCGGCTTGTTCTTCGGAGTGTGGTTCCTGTGGGTGGCTGTGGGGGCGTTCTTGTTCTACAAGGCACAGCGGCTGACATCCCAGTTAGCCAAAGCGGCGGAGCTGCTCTTATTGGCCTATGTTCCCGCGTTTCTTCTGCACTATGGACTGATTGTCTTCTTTCACGGATCGGGGGCCGAGACGCTCGCAATGGCGACACCTCAGCGCGTTCTCTGGTGTCTGCTGTCGGCCGCGGCCCCTGTCTCTCTATTGACGGGTCTGCTCTTTCCAGTCCTTTGTCGCTGGGCCATCGATCGTGGAAGCTTGTCCATCGGCCGCGTCTACGCGCTCGAAGCAGCCGGTGGTGTTGTCGGCGGCCTGGGCGTAACCGCTCTACTCCACCTGGGCGCGAGCACGGTCGGCGTCTTCTTCCTCTTGGCCGTGCTTGTATGCGGCGCGGCGGCCTGGGCAGCTTGGACTGAGTCAAGGCGAACCCGCAACGGGATCAGAAAGGCCATCACGGCAGCCTGTCTGGCCATCGCGCTGGGAGCAGTGGCCACGCGTGCCGACGCGGCGTTGACGAGGGCTGTTCACGAGCGCCACTGGAGCCGGATCATACCCAGCGGGACTTTTGACGGCAGCTTCTCGACCGCCCAGGCGGAGTATCTCTGCGGCACCGACAACGGCCGGTGGATCGTTGTCCGAGAAGGCAGGGTGTACGAGACCGTCGGGGATCAAGCCGCGGCCGGAAGGATTGCAGCGCTGGCTTTGGCCCAGAACACCAGGGCCGAGCACGTGTTGGTCGTCGGCGACGGGCTGTCTGTCTGCGAGAGTTTTCTAAAGTCCCCCAACGTCACGGCGGTGGACTGGTTCGCTCCGGACCCCGCCTACATGCAATCCATGCTGGCTTGTCTGCCGGAGACGCTTCAGGTGTCCGACCCACGTCTGCAATGCCTGGCGGGAGACATTCGCGCGACGCTCATCAGCAGGCCGGAGACCTACGACATCGTGGTCGTCAACCTGCCCGGGACCGTCAATGCCGCATTGAGCCCATTCGTGTCGGTGCAGTTCTTCGAGCATATCAGACAATCCCTCCGGTCTCTCGGTCTCGTCGTCCTGGGCGTCACCGGCGGCGAGAACGACAGCGGCGACGAACCCGCCTACCTCGGGGCCTGCGTAAAAAGCACGCTCGATAGCGTATTCACCCAGACGATTCTGGTGCCGGCCGGAGAGCGAACCTTCTTTGTGTCGGCCTCTACCCCCTATCTGCAGGTGTCTCCCGTGACGTTGCAGACCCGTTTCAGCCTGCTGGATAATGCGAGTGATATTCTGTCGCCCGAGGACCTTCCATCCGTATATCGTCCCGATCGCGTAACGGAAGTCCTGGATTCCTACGGCCTCGTCGCTTTGCCGCCGGAGCAGCTCGTCGGCTTCGATCGCAGGCCAAGTTATTACCTGGGCCAACTGCTGCAGACGGCCCATGATTCGGGACTGTCTGTGATCAAACCGGTCCAAGCGATGCTGCGCGGCGGCTTCGTGATTGTCCTCGCTTCCATCGTGATACTGGCCCTGGTGCGCCTGACCTATGTCATCGGGACAACGTCGCACAGAAAGCAGGGTCTTGACGCGGCCCAGAGCAATGCGCTTCGATCCGACCTGCTGCTGACAATCGGCGGCTCGGGCGTCGCGAGCATCGCCACTTTCATCGTCCTCACACACGCCTACCAGATGTGTTACGGCTCTCTGCACCTCCACATGGGGTTGATCTCCGCGCTGTTCATGCTCGGACTAACCGCGGGAGCCGCGGCGGTCGGAGCAATTGTCTCATCGTTGCAGGAAAGAGGTCGCCAGGCCTTCTACTTCGTCCTGTGCGTGCTGGTGACACTCCTGGGCTTTCACTCGGTCTGTCTGGTGGGAGCCGGCCTCTGGATCGATCACCCCTTCCTGACACAATCGTCCTTCGCTGTCTGGTTGTTGCTGGGCGGACTGTTCTGCGGCGGCATCCTCGTGGCGGCGGCAAAGCTGCTCGATCTATGCGGCCCGGACGCGGAAGCTGCCGCCGTTCGCCTCGAAGGTGCGGATCACCTCGGCGCCGCTATCGGCAGCGGCCTGGTCGCCCTGTTTCTGATACCATTGCTCGGGCTCGGAGCGACGCTGTACGTCATCGCCGCGGTTGCGCTTGCGAATCTGGCCTCAGCAGCCGCAATGTACTACCAAGTGGCACGACCGGGTCCGCGCGTCGTCCCGCATCCCGTGCTCACACCCATTGGCTACACGCTTCTGGGTATCGCGCTCTGTGTCATCGCCGGCGCGCACATTCTGGCATACATGGAGAGGTCTCAAACAAGATCACAGGGTACGAAGGTCGTCGAGGAGTGGGTCGAAGGTTGCAGGGTCTCAGCCAAGACAACGACCCTGCCGGCAACCTCCAAGGAAGTGCCCTACTACGAGGTCCGCCAAGGATCACGGCTCAGAGGCTACATCTTCCGATCTGAGGATTACACCGGCACGGTGTACGGGTACGCCGGCCCGATGTCGGTCATTGCGTTTGCCGACCCCAAAGGCGTGTTGATCGACTTCAGGATAACGCGCTCGCGTGAGACGCCCAGGTACATCAGCCGGATTCGCAGTTGGATGGACTCGCTCAAAGGCAAGACTGTGTTCGGTGATGATCCCATAGCCGGCGTCAACGCCGTCAGCGGCGCTACCTTGAGCAGCAACGCCATTCTCAGATTGTTGCGCGGCTCCGGCGGTCAGTTCGCGGCCTCCGTCTTCGGCCAGCGTCAAGTCGCCCAGGCCACAAGACAAGGTTGGATGGAACGAATCAACTGGCCGCTGGCATGCTGGGGCGCCGGCGCCGTGCTGGCCGTGGGCGTGGTCTATCACGGCAGGTTGTGGGCCCGTCTGGCCCTGCTGGCTTTCACCGCAGGCGTCGGCGGTTTCTGGCTGAACAAACAGTTCTCCACCGATCATATGATACGTCTGTTGAGCGGAGACGGACTACTGGCCGGCCCACTCGGGGGCTTGTGCCTGCTCTTGGGCGTGCCGTTGCTGATCGTGCTGTTCGGAAACATCTACTGCGGCTATCTCTGCCCCTTTGGCGCCCTGCAGGAACTCATCGGCCTGATAGTCCCCAGGCGTTTCAAGGCGAAGCTGCCTCTATCCACGATCGTCGCCAGCCGTTTTCTGAAATACGCCGTGCTCTTCATTTTGGTCGTTGCGTTCTTCGCCACCGGCAGCAAGCGTGTCATCGAGGCTGATCCCTTGGTCTCCTTCTTCAACAGGCAGTCCTGGTCTGATGACTTTCTGACCTCATACGGCCTGATCATCGCAATCCTGATGCTGCTGGGCACCCTGCTCGTGACGCGGATGTGGTGTCGCTATCTATGTCCCACGGGCGCTTTCCTGTCATTGTTCAACCGCGCCGCTTGGCTCGCACGCCTGCTGCCAGCCAAGAAGTTCGGACGATGCGAGTTCGGACTGTGCGGCCGTGACCACTTGGACTGCATCTACTGCGACCGCTGTCGATATGAACACCGGCTGATCCCGGCGCGGAACGACGTCGTAGCCCGGACGGCTCCGAGGACCGGGGCACGGCTGTTTGCGATTGCCCTCGTATGTGTGGCGCTGTTCACATTGGCGCCCCTTCTGCGAAAAGCACCGGTGGCCGCACCCGGGATCAGCGCCGCCAGCGAAGTCCAGACCTCTCCCGAAACCACATACCCGCAGCAACGCAGACCGCGGGATTGATAAGCGCCACCGCGCGACAAAACGCCCATAGTCGCAGGCGCAGCGGCTCAAACCTATCCACGCCACAGCCCCGCCTCGTGGCGGATCGGTCACAATCTTCAGAGGAGGCGTTGACGCCGCGACAGAGAAGTGATAGCCTGTCAGTTCTTTAGGAGATGTCAACATGGAACTGTCGTGGGTCAACAAGCTCCGCATCGCTCTGGTGGCGGCATTAGGGTCCATCGTGATCGGGATTCTCGCCTGGCCGATGGTCGCCCCGGCAGACCCCATGGCGCCGGTCCGTTCGGCTAACGCAGGCTTCTCGGGGACTGTAGTTCTGCTGGCCCTTGCCTTCGCACTCGGGGCCATCAGCTACTTCCTCGCATGGCCCCACGGTCGTGAGATCGGCATCCTGACTGTGCCCTTTGGACTGACGGTCTGGGCCACCCGCTCCGGCCCCATGCGCATGCTCACACAGGCGTATCCGCAGCCGGCCGCGCGTGAGGCTCTTCTGCATTCGTTGCGGTTCGAACCGATCTATTGGCTACTGATCGTCGCTGCGGGTTTCGCCGGCGTAATCGTGGCGCAGCACCTTCGCCCGGTGTCAGGAACACCGACGACTGCTTCCAGAGCAAAGGGTTATCTCAAAACGGAAATGATCATCACCGTCCTGGTGACCCTGATGGTGGTAATCCTGATTTCCCAATTCTTCCTGGGTGCCTTTGCCCGGGACCTGCCCAGATCCGCTGCGGTCGCGGCGTCTCAGCCTGCCAAGGGACAAATCCTCTTCGCCGGCGTCGCCGCTTTTGCCATAGCTGCTTTTGCAGCCAAGAAGTTCTTCGGCCTCAGCTACATCTGGCCTGCGATCGCCTCCGTATTCGTGATCCCCTTCGCGGAGGTGGCTTACTGCCGAGGCGACACGATTCAGAGCTTCGCCGAGACGCAGCCGGCCACTTCATTCCCCCACGCTGTCCTGGCTATCCTGCCTATCCAGCTCGTGGCCTTGGGGGCGATAGGGTCGGTCGTTGGCTATTGGACGGCCGTGCGCTACGACCACTGGCGAACCCACGAAACGGCCTGATAAACGACGCCTTGTCCCGTTTTTTTCACCCCCCAACGTGCACGCAAATGGCCACAGTTGAACCACTTATGCGCCACCGGTCTCATAACTAATAGCCCCGATTCCAAGAAATGTGAATTTGTCTGGTTTTGCCTCCTTGGTTGGCCGACATAGTAGATGTCGTAACGCCCCGTCGGTTTGACCGAGCGCCAAGGACGTGACCTTGGGAGCCCTGTTGATTTGATGCAGAACAGAACAAACAAAATGAACATAGAAACACCACTTTACGTAGGGAATATTGTAAAACCAGCCGACAAAAGGAGTTAACGATGTTGGTTCTAAGTAGACAAAGAGATGAGTCCATTATGATCGGCGACGACGTCGAGATCACAATCGTCGACGTGCGGGGAGATAAGGTTCGGTTGGGAATCACGGCCCCCAAGAGCATCCCCGTCCACCGCAGAGAGATCTACGACGCCATCCAGCGGGAGAAGGCCCAGAAAGCCGCTGGAGCCGATACTGAGGACAAGGCCCCGGAGGAGCAGACAGAGAGCGCTGAGGAAGCCGCACCGGGAGAAGAGGCGAAGGAGCATCAGAAGCACTAACGTTCCCGGCACATCTACCGCATCGTTTCTCATCTGTTACCGAGTTCCAACTGCCCTCCTGTCCTTCAGAGGGTCCTTCTGCGCCCCCGATTGTCTCGATCACCTCACCCTTACGCCGCCCCGTACTCGGCACTGTTGCGTGTGGTCATGTTGCCGCAGGCGTCGCAGGCGTAGCTGTTGCCCTTGGCGCTAACGACGGCGTGGACCTGGGTGGCGTGGTAGGTGTAGGTGCCGGCGCCCATCTCGCCGTTCTTGTGGACGTTGCCCAGAGCGTCGTATTCGTAGGTGACGGCGCCGCCTTCGGCGCGGTCGAGTAGAGCGAGACGAGCCGGTGTAGGTCATCGTACTGGATGTTAGACAGCCCACATGGGAAGCCGCCGCTACAGACGAAGCGGCTATTCTCATCTCAAAGAGCGGGACATTGGTTCGTTCCTCGCACCTCCTCCTTGGCCGGGCGTCGGCAAGGATCTGCCCCAAAAAAGCGTCTGCGACAGCAGGGCCCTTGATAACCATGGCAGCTCACCCTGCACGCCTTCTTCGGCTCGACGGGTCTATCCGCGAATTCGCGGATGCTCCTGCGGTTCCTGGGCAATTCAATCATGGTGACCTCCCCACCGGCGTAGCCTGATGTCACTGCGGCGTGCTTGACGACATCCGATCGCGAAGGTCCATGACCATTGCTTCGATCTTCTCTCTGGGCAGGCTCGCATTGGGCGGCAGACCCAGCGCTTTCTCCGCGATGCTCAAGGCCTCCTCGACGGCTTGCGGGCGATGCTTGGACAGGAACTGGGCGAGCCAGCAATATACAACTGGGTTCTCCGGCTCGACCTCCAAGAGCTTGCGAAAATGCCTTTCGGCTTCATCCAATTGGCCGGTCATCTCCAGTAGCCGGGCCAACGTACCCCGAAAAGGCCCCCGCTCGGGATAGAGTTCGACAGCTCGGGTCAACGGCTCAATCGCCGCGGCGGGGCCTTGTGCCTGGGCCCGGCACGCCGCCATTTGTTGCCAAAGATAGGCGTTTCTCGGATTGATTCTTGTCGCTTCCGCGAGGATTGCCAGGCAGCGGGAGAATTCTCCCTCTTCGCCCCAGAGATTTACGAACGCAATCGCTACCATGTCTCGCGACCTGCCGGCCTTCCACAAGCGGTTCAGAATCTGCTGCGCCCCGTTCGGATCGCCATTTTCGGCCAGGAACTGAGCGTACAGAATCTGATTGTTGAGACTATTCGCGTCCAGTTCCACCGCACGTCTGTAGTATTCGCGGGCGGTATCCTTCTGGCCGAGCTTCTCACTCGCGTATGCCACGACTTTGTGCCCGAGGCCGGACGCGGGCCTGAGCCGGAGAAACGCACGTGCCGCCTCCAAAGCCGACGCATACTGGCCCGGTCTCAGGGAACTCGATCCACGCAAGGCAAGCGAACAAGCCTCATGAGCATCTTGAGGACACTCCAGCAATGTATCCGCACGGCACAGGCGACTATTGTCAGAGCTGCCGTTAAGGAGCCCAAGCACGCGACAGACCACTGGTCCCGCTGCCTGTTGACCCGAGGCTCGTTCGTCCCTTGAAGTCCTGTGAATGGTATTGAAGCACCCGACAGCCGTTGACGTTCCCGGCAGCAGCATCGCCGATCCGCTCCATCCGGGACCAACCTGCCTGACTCCACTGAGCGTTATGAACTGAGGGGCACGCTCGCGGACGCCAACGAACGCAACCGGCAGTTCCTCCTCTTGGGTCTTGAAGACCTCCCCCGGCGCGCCCTCCGAATCCCAATCCTCAAGGCGTTTGACAACCGCGGGCAAACCGACAATCCGGGCCGACCTGGCGTCCATCACAGCGTTCACATCAGCTATGCCTAACGAGGGATGGCCCTTCCACGGGACCTCCAACACCGCCAAGTCGAATTCCTCATCGGTCACCAGTATCCGAGCATCACACGCCTCGCCGAGGTACGGGCTGAACACCTCCACGCGTCCCTCCAGCCGGTGGGCACCTTGCTCAGATTCCTCGTAGACAAGGTGATCGTTCGTAATGACCAGCGTTCCGTCCCCTGCGATGAAGCCGTTCCCGGCCCGCTCGCCCTCGAAGAAGCGACTCATCACAACAACCAGGGCAGAATCCGGCAGCCCGGCGCCTGCGGCCGACGCAACCGAAGGCCCTTCACATACAACAACGAACAGAAGCGAAACGCCAACAACCCGCCACCTTCTCATACTATCTCTCCTGAACTTCAGGCTCCATCCCCCTGCGGCTCAGTATAGCTGTGGGAGCGCGGAAGAGAATTTCTGTTTCTTCTTATTGACAACTTGTACAAGTGTACGATATTGTACTTGTACACATGTAAAAGGAGATGGCTATGATTAGACGCAAGCTACCGAGAATCAGCCCGGCCGAGACGGAGATCCTGCAATTGCTCTGGCAACTCGGCGAGGCCACCGTCCAACAGACCTGTGACAACCTACCGCCACGGCGCAGGATCGCCTATGCCACCGTGCAGACGCTCCTGCGCCGGCTCGAGAAGAAAGGATACATCACGCATCGCACTGAGGGCAAGGCCCACGTCTTTCTGCCGGCCGCCAAGCGTGAAGACGTTATCAAGCGATCCGTCGGCGACTTCGTCAACCGGCTCTTCGGGGGCGACCCGATCCCGCTGATGCATTACCTGGCCGAACACGGCAAGATCAGCACCGAGGATATCGAAGAGCTCAAAAGACTGGTCGAGAAATAGTCACCCAACCCTATTCGGAGGGATGACCTATGGAAGCTACGTTGAATCGAGTTGTCGATTACCTCCAAGCCCGGAGCTGGCAGATTGCGGTGCTCGTCGTGATCGTTGCAGCGATATCGTGGGCCCTGCGGCATCGAAGCGCACACGTGCGTTACCTCCTCTGGCTCGTGGTTCTGGCCAAGTGTCTCGTGCCACCGGTGGTAAGCGTGCCGGTGCCGGTGCCGGTCCTGCAGGAATCCGAATCCTTGCCCCCCGTGATAGCCTTCGCGCCGTCACCGAGAGAGGGACTGACGGCAAGAGCACCACAGGAAGCACAGCCGATGCCAACACCCGTGACGCGCTCAACTGCTCCGATGCGGCTGCGCCTGACGACACGACAGTGGTTGGCCCTCATCTGGTTGGGCGGAGCCAGCGTGTTTGCCATGGTGGCGGCGATCAAGGCGGTGCGAACCGCGCTCTGGCTGAGAAGGCAGCGACACAGGATGCCACACGATTGGCAGGCCGATATCGACGGTCTATTGTCATCCCTCGGGCTGAAGAGACTGCCCAGGATGTGGCTGATCGAGGGCATTGGGCAACCCTTTGTCTGGGGACTGGTTCGCGGTGACATCTACTTACCGCTTAGCTTCCTAAGGGTAAGACAAAACGAACATCGCAAAAGCATTCTGGGCCACGAGCTCAGCCACGTGTTGCGTTTCGACGCCGCAGTCAATGCGCTTCAGATCATTGCCCAGACGATCTTCTGGTTTCATCCGCTCGTGTGGTGGGCCAACAAGCGCATCCGCGCCGAGAGGGAGAAGTCGTGCGATGAAGTGGCCATCGCCCGCCTGGGCACGCAGCCCAAGGAATATAGCACAGCCATCGTCAACGCCTTGATACAGGAACAGGAATCGACCCATCCGGTTCCATCGCTCGCCATCGCCGGTCCTACCAAGAGTATTGAGGAGAGGATAAGAACGATGCTTAGACCCGGAAGGAGATTCTACCGGCGCCCCAGCCTGAGTGCAGCCGTGCTCGTTCTTGTTGCCGGCCTGTTCGCCGTCCCGACGGCAGTCGTGCTGACCGCCCAGGCAAGGACCGGCGACAACGATGTGAACAACGTGCTGGCTCCGTACGAAGCCGCTCGCGACGCGTCGTCCCATCGATATCTGATGGTCATCAAGAACGAACAAGGCTTGTCCGTCACCTATCAGGATGGACCCCGACTCTACAGGGCCACATACGCATTCTCAGGTCCCCCGCATGCTGGTCGGATCATCGACCTCGAGACCGTGGCTCGTGAACGAGATAAGGCCGGCGACACAGTCCCCTCAATGCTGGCTTGGGCCGAAAGCCAGACTCCGCAGAACGTCGACGTGTATGATGGGACCGAAGGGTGTAGTCTGTTCGCCGACGGCTACGGCCATCTCAAGAGCACGCGTAAGAGGCGAAGGCCTCCCGACATGCTGCAATTCACCTCCTTGCCGACCCTTCAAAGCCTCGCCTGGCCTGAATTCCGCACGCTCCAGTCGACCTGCCGGATCGTCTCGGACGACCCCTGCGCGATCGACAATCGATTGCTCTGCATTGAGGAGCGGCACACTGTGACCAGCAGCCGCGATGGGGAGGTTGCCGAAATCACTCGGTTCTATCTCAATCCTGACAAGGGCTACATCTGTCAGCGACGACACGAGGCCCGCCACGACTACGCTGTAGAAGTGACACAGTACGACCAGACCACCGATGGGCAATGGCACCCTCTGAAGACCAGCGAGTTCGGCTACAGGTACAGCATGCAGCCGATGACGGACACCCCGACCGCCGTCAATGCCGTCTATCTCGACACGAATCCCACGTTCCCCAAGGGCGTCTTCAGCTCCAATGCGCTGCTCGAACGGTATGCTGCCTTGGTCGTGTCAGAGCTGGCCACACAGCCGCCGGTTCCCGGCCGTGAGCCGAACGCTTCCCAGAGGCGAGTGGCCGGCCGAGTCCTGGCAGGCGAGACGCAGAAGCCCATCGCCAACGCCCTCGTCCGCGTTGCCGTCCCGGCGGCCGACATGCGGTTCGTACGAGTCTCGTCGAAACAGATCACGCAGGAAGATGGAACGAAATCTGACATCTACGAGACGAGAACCAACCCCAACGGCTGGTTTGAAATCCTGGTCCCGGTGGAAGAAGGCAAGGACACCATTTCCATCGACGCGTTGGCTCCCGGCTACGGCACCGCCGCCGGAACGTTCCGGTCCGGCGGCAACGATCCAAGCCTGACAAGGATGTCTCTCGCGGAATCCATGGCCGGCGTCATCTCCAACCTGACTATCCATCTGCCGCAAGCGATCCACGTCGCCGGGATCGTCACAGACGACACGGGCGTTCTACAACCTGGTGTGTCGGTCAGCGGCCAGATGGTCTTCGATCGTGGCAGCGGCGGGATCGCAAGCACAAAAACCGACGCGAATGGGAAATTCGAGATCTTCGATTTCCCCTTGTCTAAACGCCCCGGCGAGACGGCCAAGCTGATCTTCACCTCGCCGACCGCTGAACCGGTGACTCTGAGCGGGCTGTATGACATGAGCGACGAGGAACACGCATCGCTGGAAGTCACCCTACCGCGCGGCCTCAAGATTGCCGGCGTGCTGCTCGACGCTGACGGCCAGCCAGCCCCAGGCGTGCTGGTGGAAGCCGTGAACGGCATTCCTCTCAAGGACACGACCACAGACTCCAAGGGGCGCTTCGAGTTGGCCGGGCTCAAGCGCGGGCCGGTCACCGTCCGGGCCCACGCCCTGGACATCGACCAAAAGGCCACGTCGCCGTGGGTCTCTCTCATCAATCGCGATGTCCAACTGACCCTGAAGATGGAACGCATCGAGTTCAAGAACCCGCTCCATCCCGTCACTCTCTGGGGAATGCAGTTGGTGGACGTCACCCCTGAACTCAGGAAGGTGTATGACCTGGACCCAATTGACACAATCCTGATCCTGGACCCGGGACCCGACTACCGGCGACTGGACATCGGAGAACTTCGGAAGGGCTACTGTTTCTGGATCATTGAGGAACAGAAGGTGTCCGATATCCGCGAGATGGTGGCCGAACTCCTGAAGCAACTGACCCCACCCTGGCCGGACAGACCAGGCGATCCTTCGGCAGTGCCCCGCCGAGTCCGGGTCGTGTACACGACCCGAACCGGCACCAACACCCAATACCTTACACTCATACGCCAAGACGTTGAGGAGCTAAGGCAGCTCGCGCAGAAGCTTGGCATCGCCGCCCCAGACGACACTCGATGAGGCGAAGCTCAAAATGAGCGAGTCGGCAGCCGAGCCTACATCCGTTTGTAACGTGGGCCGCCACCGCCTTCGGGGGCGGTCCAGCGGATGTTGTCGAAGGGACACTTGCGCTGGCAGGTCTTGCAGTGCAGGCAGTTCGACGGGTTGGCCGGCTTGACCTCGTCGTGGATCGCCTCATAGATACCCGCGGTAGCCCTCTCCAAGGGGAACGACGCGGAGGTCGCGGACGGCCTCGCCGCCTGCGCGGGTATCTGCCGCACGGTATTCGGCACGCCGTTCACGCCCTTCTGCTGCAAATGTGCGGGCGCAAGACATGCAGAAGCACCCCAAAAAAAATCTTCACTCTCTACGGTTTTTACCGTTGACAGTCTACTGTTTAAGCCGTAGTTTTAACAACGGACAACCAAGTGAAGCATGCGACGTACGCGTATTGGGAGGTTTTCTTATGGCAAGACCACGTCACGACAACCCGACGCCCGCCGAGCTGGAGGTGCTCCAGGTGATCTGGGAGCGGGGACCAAGCACCGTTCGGCAAGTCATGGCCGCCCTGAATCAGGAACGGCCGAGAGCTTACACCTCGGTCATGAGCCTGATGAATGTCATGGCAGAAAAAGGCCTGCTCCACCAGAAGCCCAAAGGCCGCGCGTTCGTCTATTCCGCGAAGGTCTCTCAAACCGGCACCCGCTCTGAGATTCTGAAGGACCTGCTCAGCCGAGTGTTTGACGGCTCAGCCAGCGTGCTCGTAGTGCACCTGCTCGAGCAGGCCAAGCCGGATGGCGAAGAGTTGGATGAAATCCGAAAGACCATTTCCGAGTTCGCACGCAAGAAGGGAGGCGCATCATGATGTCCGTCGCGGAATTCTTCTCACAGCCTCTATGGCATCGCCTGAGTCTCACACTGGTGCATTTCCTCTGGCAGGGCTTGGCGGCGGCCATGATCGCGTACACGGCCGTCCGAATGCTGAGGCTGAAGCGTGGCAACCCTCGCTACGCAGCTTACCTGCTCGCATTTGTCGCCATGGCAGTCTGTCCACTCATCACGTTCATGGTCCTCCGCTCGCCGGTTCAATCGACGGTCGTCACACCGGGGCCAACCCTGATGATTGAATCACCCAGACCCGTCCCGTCCTCCATGGCACCCGAACTACCACAGCCAACCCACGAAGACACCGTGACCGTCAGCCGAACACAGCACGTGCCTCTGCAAGAAAGGCTCAAGGACACGGTGCAGGCAGCGCTGCCCTGGATTCTGGTGTGCTGGATTGGCGGGGTGGTTATCCTGAGTGTTCGTCTGCTGCTCGGATTCATCGGCGTCCACCGGTGGCGTCGCAACCTGGAGCCTCTGCCGGAAGAACTCGCCGCGCGGGTCCACGTGCTGAGCGAACGGCTGGGCCTGCCGGGCTTCTCCCGCGTGTTTCTCTCCGGCCGGGCGATGGAAGCGGTGGCCCTGGGCTATCTGCGTCCCATGGTGCTGCTGCCCGCGGCCACAGTGACTCATATGTCGCCGGAAATGCTGGAAGCCGTCATCGCCCATGAGGTGGCGCACATTCGGCGGCTCGATCTCTGGGTCAATCTGGCCCAGCGGGTCGTTGAGACGCTGCTGTTCTACCATCCAGCCGTCTGGTGGCTCTCCAACCGCCTGCGAGCCGAGCGAGAGCTCTGCTGCGATGAGCTGGCCGTGAAGACCACCGGGGAGCGGCTCGCATACGCATCCGCTCTGGAAAACGCGACCACGGCCCGTCTGGCCGCCAGGCAGCCGGCCCTGGCGTTGGGCCTGGCGCGCGGCAGACATTCCACCCTCGGCCGTGTCCGCCATATCCTCGGCCTGCCGCCGGCTCCCGCCGATTCGCGACCCTGGCTGGCTGGCGCCATCGCATTTGTGATCCTCACCGTCCTGACTGTCCCAGCCGCATTGGTTCTCGCCGTCCGAGCCCAGCCGCCGACGACCCCTGAGAGTGCAGGCAATCGTGTCGAGTCTCTGCATGATGCCGTCGTTATGAACAACGTCGAGGAGGTCAAACGCCTGGTCGCCAGCGGGGCCGATGTCAATGCCAAGAACGAACAGGGCT
>CAZGRF010000002.1:0-7081 GCA_964527825.1 uncultured Pirellulales bacterium | reverse complement strand
CACTGGGCGACATTCCGTATTGCCATGGGCTCGCAAATAGTCCGTCTTCTGATAGACCGAGGCGCCAACGTCAATTTGACGGCAGAGAGAGGTTGGACGCCCCTACACTTTGCCGTGGACCAAGAGAACGTGGAGGCCGTCAGACTCCTGATTGACAAGGGGGCGGACTTCAATCTGAAGAACCAGGAAGGCTGGACGGCCTTCAGCGGTGCCGCCTTGCGTGGACGCACAGATATGACCGAACTCTTTCTCCGCAAAGGCACCGATACGTCCAGTTTCCACATGGCTGCGTTCACAGGCAACCTATCACGAGTGAAGGAATTGGTCGAGACAGGAACCGACGTCAATGCCAAGGACGAGTTTGGGTGGACCGCTTTGTTCTGGGCCGCCTGTGCCGGTCAGACGGTCGTGGCAGACTTCCTGATCGAGAACAAGGCTGACCTCGCTGCTCACGACGGCACCGGCCACAGCCTGCTCCATCAAGCCGCGCGGGCGCGGACAGACGCCGTCAAACTCGTCGAGTTGCTGATTGCCAAAGGCGCTGACGTCAATGCCAAGAACGCAAGAGGTGATACACCTCTGCGTTTGGCTTGTTATTCAAATGTTGCGGAGTTGCTCGTAACCAAAGGCGCGGACGTCAACGCCAAGAACAGGACCGGTTACACCCCTTTGCACAATGCGGCTACAGCGAACCACTTAGAGGTAGCAGAGCTACTCATTTCAAAGGGCGCCGATGTAAACGCAAAGTCCGAAATTGCAGGCTCTACCCCTCTTCTTGATGCGGTGATCCCGGGCAATACGGATATGGTGCGACTCCTCATCGACAGAGGGGCAGATGTCAATGTCAACACGCCGGTAGGGACGCCGCTCGGTTTTGCCGTCTTGTGGGGGCACGCTGATATCGTCGAACTCCTTATTGCCAAAGGAGCGGATGTGAATGCGAGAAACAGAGCGGGGCGTACTCCTCTCGACGTAGCTCAGCAAAGAGGCAATAGCGAACTCATCAGGCTGCTTCGAGCGAATGGAGCCAGCGAGACCGCGGCCACTGTATCACGAGAAACTGAGCCAACCATGTCACTTCACGAAGCTGTTGCTTTGAATAACATCGACCAAGTCAAACGGCTTATCTCTGGCGGGGCTGATGTCAATGCGAGGAACGAAAGAGGCTTCGCGCCTTTGAATTGGGGCGTATATCAATCCACATTGAGCAGAGAAGTTGCGGAGCTGCTCATAGACGCAGGAGCGGATGTGAATGCCCAGGATGATACAGATGGGCTGATGGCCTTGCACGGCGCGATATTCGTCGAAATGGGCACGGATGTCATCCGTCTTTTGGTGGACAAAGGCGCCAATGTCAATCTGACGACGAAGGAAGGCTGGACGCCTCTACACTATGCCGTTGACATGGAAGACCTGGATATAGTCCGGCTCCTGGTCGATAAGGGGGCCGCCTTCAATGTGAAGAACCAGGAAGGGTGGACGGCCTTTAGCGGTGCAGCCTTGCGCGGACGTACAGATATGACCAAACTCTTTCTCGCCAAAGGCGTCGATACATCCGGTCTCCATATGGCTGCATTCACCGGTGACCTGTCACGCGTAAGACAACTGGTTGAGACAGGAACCGAAGTCGATACGAAGGATGGATTCGGGTGGACCGCTTTGTTCTGGGCAGCTTGCTCCGGTCAGACAGAGGTGGCAGAGTTTCTGATCGAGAACAAAGCCGACCTTGGTGCTCAAGATGGCAGCGGCCGCACTCTGCTCCATCAAGCCGCCCAGGCAAGGACGGATGCAGTCAAACTCGTGGAGCTGCTAATCGCCAAAGGCGCTGACGTCAATGCCAGGAACGCAGGAGGCGATACCCCTCTGATCCTGGCGTGCTATCCAGGAAACAAGAACGTTGCCGCACTGCTCATTGACAAGGGTGCGGATGTCAGCGCCAAGGACAATATGGGCGGCCGAACCGCCTTGCATAGAACGGCTCGTACGAACCACACGGATGTAGCAGAGGTGCTCCTTTCAAAAGGCGCAGATGTCAACGCCGAATTAAGCACACGAGCGACACGCTATACCCCCCTTCATTTGGCGGCAATGTCGAATGTCGATATGGTCAAGTTTCTACTTGAACACGGTGCAGACATCAATGCGTCCTCCGGCTCGTTCGGTCGCACAGCGTTTCATCAGGCGGTGATCATGGGCAAGACGGATATCGTTAAGCTTCTGATTGACAAAGGAGCAGATGTCAACGCCCCGGACCGCAGGCCAGGCATCACACCGCTCGCTTGGGCCGTGCGACAGGGGCACACCGAGATCGTCGAACTGCTTGTTGCCAAAGGAGCCAATGTCAATGCGAGTAACAGCGCAGGCCTTACTCCTTTAGACATGGCGGAGGAAAGAGGAAATGCCGAAATCATCGCCCTGCTTCGCCAGCATGGGGCGGAGAAAGGTTCCCCGACATTGTTCGCAGCGGTCACTTCCGGGGACACAGAGCAGGTCAAATTGCTGATTTCCCAGGGAGCTGATGTCAATGCCAAAAACGACCATGGCCAGACGCTTTTGCATGTGGCGTGTCTAAGAGGCAACAACGATATGATAGAGCTTCTCATCGCCAAAGGTGCGGATGTTAATGCAAAAAACAATTTGGGACTCACTCCTTTGGATCTTGCCCAGCAACAAGGGCGGAGCCAAATCGTGGAATTGCTGCGCAAGCACGGAGCAAGAGAATAGGCATTGGGGCGATGGCTAACCGCGCCTGGGCCCTTCAGCAGCGACACCCGGCGGGGTCAACGGAGGCCCCGCCGGCGTTTCTACATGCGTTTGTATCGCGGGCCGCCGGTGCCTTCGGGGGCGGCCCAGCGGATGTTGTCGAAAGGACACTTGCGCTGGCAGGTCTTGCAGTGCAGACAGTTGGACGGGTTGGCCGGCTTGATCTCGCCATGGATCGTCTCGTACACGCCGGCCGGACAGAACGTAATGCACGGGCTGCCGAACACCGGCGTACACTTCCTCTCGCAGATCGTCTTGTCGCGGATCGTTAAGTGCGACGGCTGTTCCTCCCGATGCTCGGCGGCCGCGACGGCGATGAACGTGTCCTTGTCGAAGTTCTGCTTCGGCTTGAGGCGGTACGGCGCCGCGGTCATCATCTCGTAGTCAGGCTCGATCTTGAACTTCGGCAGCCATCCGCCCAGGACGGAAAGCGGCATACCCTGCAGCGGGCCGAACTTGGCGATGGTCTGGCGGGCGTTCTTGGCCGCGTTCATCTCGACGGCGATGTTCGAGGCCTCCACGTTGTCCGTGTACGCCTCGGCCGCGGCTTGAGGTTCGTCCAACGTCGTGACAATGGCCTTGGCCGCCTGGATGCCGGAATCGATGGCGTTGTGCAGGCCCTTGATCTTGAGCATGTTCACGAAGCCGGCGCCGTCACCGAGTATCATGACGTTGCCCTTGCCGATGCTGCCCGTGTGCGGATCGCGCGGCACCGCGTACCAGCCCCCTTCCGGGATCATCTTGGCACCGGCTTCGACGACCGTGCCGCCTTCGATGAACCGCTTGACGTAGCGGTGCTCCTTGAAACGAGCCAGCGCATCCTGCGTATTGAAATTGCGGTACTTCCAGTCCAGACCAACGATCATGCCGACCGAGAGATGATCCTGGGCACCGGCGTAGACAATGCCGCCGCCGAACATGCCCGGACCGATGACCGGGGTCCAAATCGGATAACCCATGGCGTGGACGACCCGGCCCGACGTGAACTTGCCGTACTGCTCGGGCGTAACCTTGATCAGCTCCTTGACGCCGAGCGAATAGAGCTGCTGTGACTGCCGCTTCAAGCCCGCGGCCTCGACGAATCGTTCGGTGACCAAGCCGTCACACCCCTCGGCCAGCACGACGAATCTCGCCTCGATAGTCTCCCCTTCGACATAGTTAGGCTGCTTGTGCCCTTCCTTGTCGAGGCCCTGGTCAACGAGCTTGACGCCCGCAGCGCCGGCGCCGTTGAGCACGACATGATCGGCCGCGAATCCCGTCAAGACCTCCACGCCCAACTCGCGGGCGATCGTGCCCATCCACTTGGTGAGCTTGCTGATCGAGACGGAATAGTCCCCATGGTGAATCATCTGCCCCCAGCCGATGCCGAACCTGCGCGCCGTTTTCAGGAGGCGGAAGATATTGAACGACATGCTCCTGCCGAGCAGGAACATGACGTCGTCTTTGTCAATCACATTGGCCAGGACATCTCTGGCCTCGTCGGTCCCACGCCAGCCCGGCTTGGCAGCGTCGAGCAGCGTGTGCAGCGGTTCCGCTTCCAGCACCGCGCCGGAAAGGTTGTGGTTGCCCAGGTCCTGCGCCTTGTCGATGACACACACGTCGATGTCTGGCTGGAGGACCTTCAGTTGAATCGCGGTTGCCAGACCGGCAGGCCCGGCCCCCACGACGAGGACCGACACTCTGTTGTACTTATCGTTGTTCGGCACGTGCTATTCCTCAGTTAAAGGAATAGGTCCTATTGGACCCATGGGACCTGTGTCATTTCACTCGTTGCCCAGAGCTTGCACTAGTTGTGGGACGACGTCCTCGGCGGTCCCAACAACGTAGTAATCGCATTGCTTGAAAATCGGTGCGTTGTGATCGCTGTTGATCGCGACGATGGTCTCGGTGTTGGCTACGCCGATCATGTGCTGGATGGCGCCGGAGATGCCGATCGCCACGTACAGCTTCGGGCCAATGGCGGTGCCGGTCTGGCCGACCTGGTGAACCCGCTCGGCAAAGCCCTGCTCGACCGCGGCACGCGAGGCACCGAATTCAACTTGGGCGCCGAGGCGCTTGCTCAAATCCGCACAGAGGGTCTTGACCAGCTTGTCGAAGGTGTCGCGGCTCTGCATCCCCTTGCCGCCGGAGACAACGACCTCGGCGCCGAAGTTCACGGCGCCGCTGCCCAACTCGGTGTTGATGATTTCGAGACTGACATCGTCCTCGGTGAGTTCGACCTTGTGGTTGACGACCTTGCCCTTGCGCTTCGGGTCGGCCGGCAGGCGCTTCATCACGCCCGGCCGGGCCGTAGCCATCTGGCTCCTGGAGTTCTTCGTGC
Organism: uncultured Pirellulales bacterium; assembly: GCA_964527825.1. Lineage (GTDB taxonomy): Bacteria > Planctomycetota > Phycisphaerae > Sedimentisphaerales > Anaerobacaceae > JAFGLV01. The sequence continues at coordinate 1,998 of CAZGRF010000002.1, read as the reverse complement.
GAATGGTCGCCATGACGTTACCGCCCAGCGCCGGACGCGTCTGCAGGAGCAAGCCGATGTCACCCCTGCGCGAGCTGTCGCGAATGTCCAGCCCCGTGCAATCGGCGGTTAGGCCACAACGGACCCGATAGGAAACCATCGGTGCCAGCATCCGTCCCTGCGGCGTGGCCGCGTACAGCACGATCTGAGGTGCGTACTTGTCGATCGCATCGGCCACCGCCTTGCGATAGGCTGTTGGGTCGAACACCTTGAGCAGCTTGTGCTCGATAGCATAGATCGCATCGGCGCCCGCGGCGATCAACTCCTCAGCCATGTGCGCCACGTTCTCGCCGGCGACGCAGACACCGACGCTCGTTTCGAGTGAATCGGCCAACTCGCGGGCCTTGCCCGTCAGCTCGAACGTGGCCGGATGGAGCACACCGTCGGCGTGCTCGGCCACGACCCAAACCTCCCCCTGGAAAGCCGGCTGCGAAAGCTTGAAGCCCTCGATCATGTCATCGAGCGCGTTGGCGTGGAATTGCCCACCTGCCTTCTCGAGAATCTGCGCCTTGGCTGCGTTATCGATCTGCTCGACGTCCGCGATCTTCAGATCTCTGAGGATGCCGGCCAGGACATCGTAATCATCCTGTTCCTTCTTGGTCGCCTCGTGCTTCCGTTCGAGCAGGCTCGCCCGGCGCGCCGGCATGACATACTTGCCATCTGCATCCTTACCGGTCTGGCTGACCTTCTCGTCGCCGCTCTTGACACTCTCGACGAGGATCTTGGCTAACTCCGTGGCATTGTCAACTTGCTGACACTTGCGGGTGCTCTTGCCGGGTGGAAAAACACGAATGACCGCGGTCTTGGAACCCTTGGCCCCAATGTACGCGGCCTTGATATCGTCGGCGCCCCACTGCGTCAGGCGCACCTTGTTGGCCCAGCGCGTGCCGGCAAAGGTCGCGAACAGCGGGTACTCGTACTTCGCCACGGTGAGCACGGCAGGCAGCTTCTTGGCCGCGACGGTCTGGCTGCCCCCGCTGATGATGCGGGTGAACTCGAAGCGCTTGTTTTTGTACTCGGCCCCCGTGACGTAGGCGATGCAGGGCACGTTCAACTCCTCGGCGATCTGGGCGGGCACCTGGGCGGTGTCACCATCCACGGATTGCATGCCCGAGACCACGAAATAGTCGTCGCCGCACTTGAGGGTCTCCTTGACGATGCGACGGATGGCGTACGCCAGCGGATTCGCGGTTGCCCACGTGTCGGCCCCGCCCAAGGCCCTATCGGTCAGGAGTACTACCTCGTGCGCCGCTCGCGCCAGACTGTAGCGCAGGACCTCTTCCGCCATGGGCGGACCCATGGTCAAGGCGATGATGCGTGCTTTGGCATCGCCGCTGAGGTGCTTCATGTGCTGAGCAAACGCCAGCGCCTGCGCGTCGAGCTCGTTGATCACACTGGCCAGCCGCGTCCGAACGAGCGTGCCCGTCTCGGGATCGAAGGCATTATCGGTGATTTGCGAGACATCAGGCACTTGCTTGACGAGAACGATATAGTGGCTCATAGACTGCTCTTCCCGAACGAATAGAAACACCCCCCGCCTCGGGGTCTGTCGAGCGCTGACGGAACGTGCGGCGTGTGCCGCACGCGAGCCCACCCGGTGTTTCCACAACGGACCGTCCACGGTTACCATTCACCACCACGTGTGCTGCTGGCGGTAGATGGCGCATCTTAGAAATCCGTTACAGACCTGTCAAACGAAATCGGCGCTTTCCGCAGCATCGCGTCGCGGAGCGCTATCGGATGTCGCCTGGCGGCGTTGCCGTTTCGCGTCGTCGCAGCAGCGACAACCCTCCCACTCCGAGCAGCAGAACGGTCGTCGGCTCGGGGATGCGGACATTGTCGACACCTGCGTAGCCGGCCCCGGGATTGTTGATTTCAATGCCGAGCTTGTGGCCGATCGCCTCCGGAACGTCATCGGCTGCGAAACACAACCTGAACGTCTGCACAGAATCCGTCAGC
>CAZGRF010000001.1:0-40686 GCA_964527825.1 uncultured Pirellulales bacterium | reverse complement strand
CACATGTTGGCGGCAGCGGCTGTCAAATCGCTCATATTCTGCATCCTCGAACTCTGTCTGCGCGTGCAGATCACTTCTTAAGCAATCGGCGTGCCAGTTGTCGGATAGCTGACTGAGAACAACGTATCCTACTGCAATACAAGCATTTATAACCATGAGTCAGTCGCGACCCCGAGACACTTCGAGGGTAGAGTGGTTGTCAGCCGGACGAATGTTCCGGCCGAAGGCAGACCCTTCCGGCTGCACCCGCGTCGGTAGGCCGGCCGCCGGCCGCTGTCAAATAACCCGACCGTCTGTATAGAATCCTGACATGCTTCCAGCGACCCGAAGACCCCCCAAGATGGTTCGTTTGCCCTTCTTGTGGCCGGTACCCCGCCTCAGCCAAGTTGCCCATGTCCATATCCCGCATTTGGCATGATTGTTGCTGGACAGCTTCTCGTCAGAGAAGGTTCGTACAAACACAGAAGGAACACGCTATGCCTCAGTCAAGCGGCAGTGTCACCGATCTGCTTCAGGTCGGCATAAGAGCCGAGGGGCTTCGTCAGCAGGCAATCGCCAGCAACATCGCGAATATTGAGACGCCTGGCTATCGCCGTACGGACGTCAAGTTCGAGGACTTGTTGGCCAAGGCCCTCCGCTCCTCCGGCGAGGTTGATCTCCACGAGATCGAGCCAGAGACCTTTCAGCCCGGCAATACGCCCGTCAAGTCCAATGGCAATGACGTAGACCTGGACACCGAAATAGGCGAGTTGGTAAAGAACTCCCTTCGTCATACCGCCTACGTCAGACTCCTGCGCCGAAGATTCACGCAGATTGAAGAGGCCATCAACATCCGAGGTTAGCAAGTCCGAGGGCGAGTTTTCCGGACCCACTGACTGACAAGACGACCAGAGTAAGGGATACGAGAGCATGAGCGTTGAGAATGTGTTTGGCCCCGTTGATATCGCTGTCTCCGGGATGCGGGCGCAAGCCGGCCAGATGGAGATCGTTTCTTCGAACATCGCCAATGCCCGGACCTTGGACAATGGCCAGGGGCAGCCTTATCGACGGCTCGAAATGATCCTCCGCGCCGAGAATGAAGGCATCAGCAGCGTAGCCGTCGACAGTATCATCAAGGACATGAGCTCTCTGCAACGAGTCTTCGATCCGGGCAACCCCAAGGCAGACGCCTCCGGCTACATCACTATGCCGAATGTCCAGTTGCCCGTGGAAATGATGAATTTGACGGTGGCCAGCAGGGCCTACCAAGCCAATGCCGCCATCCTCAAACGCTACCAGAAGATGGTTGAGACGACACTCGAACTACTCCGGTAATTGAAGGACCGCAGAATGATCAACTTGGACCCCAATCTTAGCTCGATCCTTGCGAATGCCAGGCCCACCGCACACCAAGGCGAAGGCGCCAACGCCGCCAAGCCGGATTTCGCGGACGCAGTCAAGGCTGTCGGCAAGTATGTCTCCAGGATCGATGATCTTCAGCAAGAATCGGATATGTCGATCCAAGATCTGCTAACGGGCAAGAACAACGACATCACCGCTGTCGTTTCGAGCGTCGCCAAGGCAGATGCGAGCTTCAAGGTGCTGCTCGGTGTCAGAAACAAACTCATTGAGGCTTACAAGCAAACCATGAACATGCCTTTGTAGGCGGGACGTTCCATGACGACACATTCTGGCAGAAGAGTGCTTTGCGCGCGGTACGATAATGCGGGTAGAGAGGCCTGATGGATTTCGTGCAGAAGATACTGGTGGTCTGGCAGAAGGTGAGCCTGGTCCAGCGGGCTTTGCTGGTCGCCGTGGTGGCGGCTGCCGTTGCTATTGGGTTCCTTTTGGTGCACTGGGCCCGCAAGCCCGACATGAGGATGCTCTACCAACAGCTGTCCCCGACCGAGGCCTCCAAGATCACAGAAAAAATCAGTGAGAAAGGGATTCCCTACTCGCTGCGCGACGGTGGCACCACCGTCTACGTGCCGAGAGAGCAGGTTTATCAGCTTCGCCTCGATTTGGCCAAGGAGGGATTGCCCACCGGTGACCAGGACGGCTACAAGCTGTTCGACGACGAGAAGATCGGTGTCAGCCCCTTTGTCCAGAATGTAAACTTGAAGCGGGCCCTCCAGGACGAACTGGCCAAAAGCATCCAGATGATCGATGGAGTGGACCGCGTAAGGGTCCACATCGTCAGCCCGGAGCAACAGCTCTTTGCCGCCGACGAAGGAGCAACCTCAGCCTCCGTCGTCCTGCGGCTCAAGCCAGGCTACCGGCTCAGTGGCACCAACATCGCCGCCATCACGCACTTGGTTTCGGGCAGCGTCAAAGGCTTGAAGCCACAAGATGTCACCGTCATCGACAGCCAGGGGCAACTGCTGTCGGGTGAAGGTGATTCGAGCGTCGCCACCGGCGCCGCGACGGTCCACGACTACAAGGAGCGTGTCGAGCAGGGTCTGGCCAAGAAGGCTGAAGATATGCTCACCGCCGTGCTGGGACCCGGCCGAGCCACCGTCCGAGTTAGCGCCGTCGTCGATATGAACAGCGTGAGCACTGTGACAGAGACCTACGACCCCAGAGGCAAGGTCCCCACCAAAGAAGAGGAAACATCGACGCAGGAGAGCGTTCCGGGCGGCGCCAATCAGCAAGCCACCGGCACGACCAAGAAGGACTCAAGCACGGTGACTGAGTACCAGGTCGGCAAAACCGTCAAACAACAGGTGGTCCTGCCGGGCAAGATCAGGTCGCTCTCGGTGGCAGCCTTTGTCGATCTTAGTGCCGACGCCAACGAGGCACCCGCCGGGTCCGAACCGGCTCTGATTATGACGGTCGAGGAGGTCGAGGAGATCATTCGCACCGCGTTGGGTCTGAGTGAGACGGATTCCCTGAAGGTCGTCAACGCCAAGTTCCAGCGACCGACGCCGTTGCTGGTAGAGGAAGGACCCAGTCGATGGCCCCGTTATCTGGCCTTGGCGCGGCAACTGTCGCTGGGCCTCATGGCCGTCTGCGCCTTGATCGTCTTCCGCACCTTCAGTCGAGCGAGGAGCAAAGCTGCGGCTGAGGCCGGTCAACCGCAGTCACCCCAGGGAAGCACCCGAGCGGCCGGCATGTTGTCTACGGGCATGACGCCGGCCGAACCCGCCATGATACGAAGACAGATCGCCCACGCCTTGCGAAACAACCCGGAACAAGTCAGAGAGATGTTCCTCAATTGGATTGAGGAGAAGGAGTAGTCCCAACGTGACGCTAACGGGCAAACAGAAAGCCGCCATTCTTCTTGCCAGCCTCGATCCGACCACAGCCGCCGAGTTGCTCAAAGGCGTTGACGCCCGGATGGTCCAGGAATTGGCTGTGGAACTCAGCTATCTTGATGCCGCCGGACACCGAAATGCCAAACAAACGACCGAAGTCGCCCGCCAGTTTTGCAGCTCACTGCAAGATGAGACGTCGTTTCAATTCAAGAATTTCCTGCACGAAATGCTCAGAAACACGGTCGGTGACGACAAGGCCAAGCAGATCCAGAGCAGCATCCAGGACCTCCTCCAGAAGCGCGATCCCTTCATGGCCATTCGTTCGGCCGACCCACAGACCCTGAGCGCCGTACTGGAAACGGAGCACCCTCAGGCTGTCGCGGTGGTTTTGTCCGAACTGTCTCCCAAGAAGAGCTCGGAAATCCTTGGCCTTCTGGGCGAGGGCGTGCGGGTGAGCGCCATCAGCCGCATGACGGCCATCAGCGGCGTCACCCCCGAAGCCAGAGTAAGAATCGCGCAGATGGTGCACAAACGCATTGAGACCTTCGGGGCGGCCCAGAAGACCGGTACCGCCGTTCAGGTGCAGCCGGACCAATCCCTGCGAAAAATCGCTATCATCGTGCGAAATCTGGAGAAGGAGATTCGGGACAGCGTGTTGGGGGCCATCCTGCAGAAGGACAGAGAGGCCGGCGAGAAGGTGACCAATCTGATGGTGACGTGGGAGGATATCCCCCAAGTCGGCGACCGCTCACTGCAACAAGCGTTGCGCGGGATTGACGAGCGTCAACTGGCCATGGCCCTGCATGAGGCCACCGAGGACATCGTGCGTAGGATCAAGTCCAACATCTCCGAGCGTGCCTCCGCCATGGTGGACGAGGAGGCTTCCTTGATGTCGGCGCCGAAGAAAGAAGATATTCGGCAAGCTCGAGACAAGATCATTGATGCGCTGCGCGACCTGAATCACAAGGGTGAACTGACCTTCTTGGAAGAATAGCGCTATGCCGGAAACCGTCACCCTAAACCTGGCTCAGCCCATTGCTGCAATTCACGTCGTGGACGCCGCCGACCTCGGCATTCCAGCCGATGGCTCCGGCCAGACGGCCGGCCAACAGAGCGACGCTGGACAGACAGAGCAACTCGTCGGACAGCAAACGACCGGAGAACAGGAGCAGAGACTGACCGAACTGTGCCAAACCGTTGACAGCATCGCCGGCAAGCTCAATGACCTCTATGAACAGACCGTGGCCCGCAACCGGAGCGACATTGCGCGGCTGGCAGTGGAAATCGCCAGGAAGATACTAGCGTGCAAGGTCAGTAAAGGTGACTACGATATCCAGCCCGTCATCGAAGAGGCTCTGAAACGGGCGCCGGCACACCAGGAGATTGTCATCCGGGTAAACCCGGAGGATCTGCCTCGGTGCCAGCAGTTGCAGCAGGAGAATCCAGACAGCCCGTTTGCGGAACTCAACCTCGTCGCCGACTGGGGCATCGCCCGCGCCGACTGCCTGGTTGAGACTCCCAAAGGCATTGTTAAGTCGTTCGTAGAAGAGCACCTTGTGCGTATCGCTGAAGCACTTGAGAAGGCGCAATAACCATGCCCGATCGTGGCAGCTACACTATCGATTTTGAGAAGTACTACTCGGCCCTGCAAACCGTGGACCTGGTGGACTGTCAGGGCTACGTGGTCCGAGTCTCCGGCACCACGGTCGAATCCGCCGGTCCAGCTATGGGTCTGGGTGAGCTGTGCGGCATTCACATCCGCGACGGCCGGCGTGTTCTGGCTGAAGTGGTCGGCTTCAGACACGATCACGTGATCCTGTTGCCCTTGGAGCACATCGAGGGTATCTCCCCCGGCGATCCCGTCACGGCACGGACAACGCCGCGGCACATCATGCTCAGCGAGAAGGTTCTCGGTCGCGTTCTGAACGGCCTGGGCGATCCCATCGACGGGAAGGGTCCGCTGGCCGGGGATAACAAGAGACCTCTGGACATCGGCAGCCCCCCGCCGCTGAGTCGAGAGAGGATCTGTGAACCGCTCGCCCTCGGCATTCGATCAATCGACGGCACTTTGACATGTGGTCAGGGTCAGCGCATCGGAATTTTCGCAGGCAGCGGCGTCGGCAAGAGCATACTGCTCGGCGATATCGCCAACTCCAGTGACGCCGTAGTCAATGTGGTCGCCCTCATCGGCGAACGTGGCCGCGAGGTGCGTGAGTTTCTCGAAGAGAATCTGGGACCGGAAGGTTTGGCCCGCAGCGTTGTCGTCGTCGCCACCTCCGATAGCCCACCCATTCAGCGCGTCAAAGCCGCGTTCATGGCTGTCACCGTAGCGGAGTATTTCAGGGAGAGGAGCGGCAATGTTCTGTTCATGATGGACTCACTGACACGATTCGCGCAGGCCCAGCGAGAGATCGGGCTGGCCGCGGGCGAGCCCCCGGCAACCAAAGGCTATTGTCCCAGTGTCTTCTCTGTGATGCCTCGCCTCGTCGAGCGTCTGGGCTGTTCCGAAACCGGCAGCATCACTGGCATCCTGACCGTGCTCGTTGAGAACGATGACCTCGCCGACCCTGTCGCCGATAGCGCTCGCAGCCTTCTGGACGGGCACATCGTCCTGTCGAGAAAGCTGGCTGCCCGCGGTCACTATCCCGCGGTGGATATTCTGCAGAGTGTCAGCCGGCTGATGCCGGCAGTGGTAAGCAAAGAGCACCTCGTCGCCGCCCAGAAACTCCGGGAGATCTATGCCACTTATATCGACGCTGAGGATCTGATCAATATCGGCGCCTTTTCACCCGGCAGCAACCGTCGCATCGACGGCGCCATCAGCCTGATCGATCGAATCAACGAGTTCCTGATACAGGGCATGCGACAAAGGACGCCTTTTGAAGAAACGATCCGCCAGTTGACGGCCATCACACGCTCGTGGGACCAGCTTCTGAGCGTCAAGACATGAGATCGATACTTAGATGAAACGATTCGTATGGCGACTGCAGAAGATATTGGACATCAAGACCAAGGAAGAGCAGCTCAAGCGAATGGAGTTGTTCCGCCTGACAGAGGCAGTGGCCCAGAAACGCACCGAGCTTCTCATGCGGCAGCGGGTCCTCCAGGAGATCATGGCCGACATCACGCGGGCACCGTCGTCGAATCGTCTGAAGGCGCAGGAGTTCTTTCTGAGACATGCGATCACAAACGATCGGTACATTCAGAAACTCCGAGACGAAATCACGGATTTGGAGCTCCGGCAAAAGGCGAAGATACAGGAGGTCCTCGCGGCCAAACGATTCAAGGAGGGGCTGGAGAAGCTCCGTGCCGAGGCCAAAGAGCGGTACATCCAGGAACAGGAGAGACGCGAACAACGAGAGTCGGACGACAGGACAACAATCGCTTTCGTTCGCGATGAGGGTGTAAGGTCATGACCCAGAAGTCAACAATGATGTGTGATTATCCCAGGCAACGCAATGTGGAGCATCAGCCGTGAGCAAGAGACTTATTCTTATCACCGCCGCCACTGGGACGCTCAGCTTCGCGGGGGCGTTCGCCACCGGCTGGTTCTCGAAACCGGCCGCCGTGATGGGCTCCCCGTCGATGAACGAAGCCGCCGCTGACGGACAGGCTCAGCCCGTGGGCGGTGCCTTGCCGCAGATTCTGACCCCCTCAATGACGTCGGCGGACAACAGCAGCAATACCCTCGCCCTGACGGAGCAACAGCTCAAAGAGCTGATCTATGAGGTGCGTGAGAAGATTCGGGAGTACAACACCAAGCTTGAGGGCCTGGAGAAGGAGAAAGAACGATTCCGCATCGCTCAGCAGACTCTCAAGAAGGACATCGAGACACTCAACAACCTGCGCGTCGACCTCGACTCGACCGTAGCCAACCTCAAGAGCGAACGCGACATGCTGCTCCAGACTAGGATCGAAGTCGATCAAGCCGAGAGAGACAATCTGCTCGCCATCGCCGCCGCGTACGACAAAATGGACGCCGCCAGAGCCGGTGAGATTCTCACCAGCATGGCCAAAGGGCAGTCACAAAACGGCGTAAGTCGCACTACGAATATCGATGATGCCGTCAAAATCCTCTACTTCATGCAAGAGAAAAGCAAGGCTAAGGTCTTGGCAGAGCTGGTCACGACCGAGCCAGCGCTGGCGGCACTGCTGTGCCAGAAGCTGAAGTTGGTCACCGGAGGCAACTGAGTCTATGGATTTCGCGACCATTGTAGGTACACTGTTGGGTTTTGTCGTCGTCATCGGTGCAATCATCATGGGCGGCGGCGCCGCCATGTTCTTCCACGTTCCCTCGCTGTGCATCACCATCGGCGGGATGCTCTGCGCCACTTTGATCCACTTTTCCCTGCCCCAGTTTCTCGGCATCTTCTCGATCATCAAGAAGACCATCATTGCCAAGATACCATCGCAGTCAGACCTGATCCAGAAGATGATCAATTTCGCTGCCATCAATCGCCGCGATGGAACCTTGGCACTCGAACCTGAGATCGGAAAACTCAACGACCATTTCTTTGCCAAGGGCCTGCAGTTGCTCGTGGACGGTCAGGATTCCGAGTCCATCCGAGACCTCCTGGACCCGGAGATCCAGTACCTTCAGGAGCGTCATTCTGCCGGGAAAAGGATCCTGGAGTTCATGGGCGCTGCCGCTCCCGCGTTCGGAATGATCGGAACCCTCATCGGCTTGGTCCAGATGCTGCGGAACCTAAGCTCGCCTGACCAAATCGGCCAAGGAATGGCTGTGGCTCTGTTGACCACGTTCTACGGGGCCTTTGCCGCCAACTTGATCTTCATCCCCCTGGCTGGAAAGCTCAGCATCTATTCCAAGGAGGAGTCGATCGCCATGGAGATGATCCTCGAAGGTATTTGTGCCATCGCGCAAGGTGACAACCCGACACTTGTCCGCGAGAGAATGCAAGCGTTCGTTTCGCATGGGCGGCGCCGGGAAGTGAAGGCGACTGTCTAGTGGCCACAGGACTCAAACAGAGCACGTCTGACGAAGGTGCCGGCGCCCCGGAATGGATGGTCACGTTCAGCGACTGTATGACCCTCCTGCTCACGTTCTTCGTTCTGCTGCTGAGCTTCTCCTCATTTGATGACAAGGTGTTCCCCAAAATGGAGTCTGCCCTTGCCGAGGGACTCACCTCGCTCGGCCTGCGCCCCACAAAGCACCATGAGGCCCTGGCCCCGACCCCAGTTGTCGTGCATAGTCGGGAGCCGGATGCAGGCAGCGAAAAGCCAACGGTAGACGGCCAACATGAATCAAGACCGAGCGAGAACCTGGACTTCCTGGATTTCCAGAGCCAGAAGGTCTTTCTCGTGCCTTCAGACAAGATCTTCCTCGGCATGGGTGTCCGCATGTCCGCCCACGGTCGCCAGATACTAACCGATGTGGCAGCCCTTCTGGGGGCCGTGCCTAACCGGGTGGTCGTTAGCGAGCACGCGGTGAAGGCCAGCACCGACACCGACGCAACCGGGCTCAAACGAGCCTGGGAAGTCACCCAATTCCTGGCCGGCCGCAAAGGACTCGACAAAGAGCGTTTCAGTATATCTTCGGCAAGCACTGTGACACAAGATAGGCTACAAGAGAGCGGCCTGTTTGCCGCGAATCCCAAGACCGAGCGAGTCCTGGAAATCGTTCTCTTGGAGCGGAGCACATACAGGTGAGAGAAGCGCGGCGAACACTACAGGAGGGCAAGCAGAAGGTCCCAGCCTACATTGTTACCTTCTCCGACATGGTGACTTTGCTGCTAACCTTCTTTGTTTTGCTCCTGACCCTGGCGCAGGTTCAGGACCCGGAGCTCTTCAACCGAGGACGCGACTCCTTCTGGGAATCCATACGCCTCTGTGGACTGGGTGCCCTGTTAGGCACTGACATCTCTGTCGAATTCGATTCACCGACGGTCAAGCACCTGACGACGGAGCCTGAGACATCTGCAGAGCGAACTATCGATGCATATCGGGAGCAGCTTCGCCGTATATTCGAGCGGATCACCGCGTCCATGACGACCATGCCGTCTCAAATCGTGGGACAGAGTCTTGATTTCTCCATCACGGATGTCAGATTCAAACCAGGCCGGGCCGATCTGAACGAGGAGGCGCAACAGTTCCTGTCTCGGTACTGTATGGACCTGCAGCAGAACCTCGATGCGGAGACCAGCACCTTGTATGTGCTGGGATTGGCCGGTGACGAAGCAACCGAAGCCCAGCAATGGATGCTTTCGGCCGAGCGAGCGGAAGCCGTCGCGAAGCTCATGCGGGAGAAGTTGGCCGAGGGCACTCCAGGTCAGCGGGCAGACAACCCCTCTCCCTGGCGTGTTTTCTGGTGGGGAGCCGGGCCGGGTGGGAAGTGGGCCGGCCAAGACCGCCCCGACCCCAGAAAGTCCCAGATCCTGATCGCGATACTGAAAGGGGACGGATGAACTCCCTCTGTCAAGTTTCTCGACGCCGTGACCATTCTTCAGCCATCACGACTGCACAAGCTGCCCTTGACGCCTGTGAGAACCGCGGTCACCATTTCGGCACGAGATTTGCATATGATTCCCTCGCTCCGAGTGTATGTCCGGACGGCACATGTGTCCGGCCGCACCGAACATACGCCGCGGCGCCGCGTCCACGCGTGTGCGGGACACGTCTGCATCACGTCATTCATGCTCGTGTCGGCACAAACGCGACGGCGCATGAGATGACCGAGAACATGAGGTTCAAGTGAGCAATCAGAAGAAGAAGGTTGCCACCTTGTTGGTGGCGCTGGTGGTTGGAGGCGGATTAGTGGGTCTTGCGGCTCGCTCGACGGACCAGGAAAAGGCCGATGCCCCGCCGTCGCAGGCAGACGCATCGTTTCTCACCGATCCCAATCTGTCAAATCCCACAGGTATAGGTCTCGGCAGCGGGGAACTGTTCTCCAAGATGATGTTCTCGGTGGCGCTTGTCGCCGTGTTGGCGATGGCCGCGTTCTACGTATCCAAGAAGGTGCTGCCGAAGGTCACACACATGCCGGGCAAAGAAATCCACATCGTGGAGACGGCCTACCTGGGACCGCGCAAGGCGCTCCACCTGGTGCAAGTGGGGAGTCTGAGACTGCTGATCGGCAGTACAAATGAGACGATCGCGACACTGGCCCACCTGGACGATGCGTGGCTCGACCTTTCCAAGCAAGAGACGGATAGGATGGTGAACCTGTAGATGTGTCGAGTATGCAACGCCATCCTGATTTCGTGTTTGATCCTCACGCCTGGCGCACTCTGCTACGGCCAGATCGACACGCCGACACTGACATTGACAACGCCTCAGACGCAGGCGAACCAGACCACTGCTCCTGCGCCGGACAATGTCCCCAGTATCGGGGAATTGATGACGGTCCTGGAGAAAGCCACCTCGAAGGAAGCCCAGACCAAAGACTGGTCTACTCCGGTCAAACTCGCCATCATCTTCACCGGACTGGCAATCCTGCCAAGCCTCCTGGTAATGATGACCTCGTTCACTCGAATCGTCATCGTGCTGTCCTTCGTGCGGCGGGCCCTGAGCACTCAGAGCATCCCGCCGACGATTGCCGTCATCGGCCTCGCACTGTTTCTGACTCTTTTCACCATGGCCCCGACGTATTCCAGAGTCAACGCGCAAGCGATTCAGCCCTACCTGGCGGATCAGATCGGCTTCAGCGCAGCCGCCGACAAGGCAGGCAACTGTATCAAGGAATTCATGCTCCGCCAAAGCCGCAAGGCGGATCTGGCCTTGTTCGTGCAGATGGCCAAGGTCAGCGCTCCCGCCGCACCGATGGACATTCCCTTGCACATCGTCATTCCCGCCTTCATCATCAGCGAGTTCCGTACCGCGTTCGAGATCGGTTGTCTGCTGTTTATTCCGTTCCTATTGATTGACATGGTTATCGCGAGCGTGCTGCTCAGTGCGGGCATGATGATGCTTCCGCCGATGATGATTTCACTGCCTTTCAAGCTGATTCTATTCGTCTTGGTGGACGGTTGGGGACTCCTCGCCAAGAGCCTCAGCCTCGGATTCCGATGACTGAGCGTCGCCTCTTACGGAGAAGGAAGCATCACAACGACAAGGAGTGGAGTCTATGGATAGCAGTTATGTGCTCTACCTCGGAAGGCATACACTCGAAACGGCATTGCTGCTGGCAGCGCCGATTCTGATTACCTGCATGGCTGTGGGTATCACGGTCACACTGCTACAGGCGGTTACTTCGATTCGCGACATGACACTGACCATCGTTCCCAAACTCCTGGCCGTCGGCGCCGTTGTACTGCTGTTTGGCAGTTGGATGCTTCAAGTGACGTTGCGATTCACTGCCGAGATTTTCGCGCAGATACAGAACGCTGGATACTGACACCGGGGCTGAGATGTTGGAGACACTGCTCGGTTTCGCCCTCGTGCTAACACGGATTTCGGCCTTCTTCCTAGTCTTGCCCGTCTTTGGATGGCAGGCCATTCCCGTGCAGACCAAGGTCGCCCTGACGGTGTTGCTTTCTCTCTTCTTCGCTGTTATCACGCCTGTCGGCGTTGACCCCGCCGGCGTGTCGACTGTGAGTGCGGTCTTGTTGCTGGCCGGCGAGGCTACGTATGGCCTGGCACTCGGTCTGATTGCCGTGCTGCTCTTTTCAGTCGTGAAGCTCGGCGGCCACTTCGTTGAACGACAAATGGGGTTCACCATGGCGCATATCATGGACCCTCTGACAAATGAAGAAGGCAAGCCGCTCGGCAACCTGCTGGAGATGATCTTCGTTCTCCTGTTCCTGGGCGTGAACGGGCACCACTTGTTTCTCCTGGTTATTTCCAAGAGTTATGAGGCGTTTCCTGCGGGCACTGTGCCGACCATCGGCGTCCTGACCGGCGGGGTCGTCAGCGCCGGCTCGGCCATGTTGGTTGCAAGCTTGCGACTGGCTGCGCCGATACTGGCGGCATTCCTGGTTCTTATGGTGACCCTGGCTCTGCTGGCTAGGCTTGTCCCGGAGATGAATATCCTCTTTATCAGTATGCCGATGCGAATGGCGATGGGAATGATCATGACGTCCATGTTCCTGCCTTTTGTGAACGGATTTATCAGCGAGATGGCCGATTGGATGGCGAAACTCCTGCCGCTGTGAATCGTCTCTTGCTGCCCAGAGACATGGACGCCGACAGCAATTGCGACGCACCTGCAGGGTGCGTCTTAGGCACACGAGATGGCAGATAAACCAGCCGCTGAGAAGACCGAACAACCGACTCCACGAAGGTTGGCGAAGGCCCGTCAGAAGGGACAGACACCCCAGAGTCAGGATCTGTCTGCCGCGGTCACGCTCGTGGTCCTCTTGCTGGTGATCGCACTGATAGGTCCGGACTTCTTTCAGTGGTGCAGATCCAAGGTCGAGTCCGGTATGTCCGGCCAAACCGACACCTTTCTGAGCGCCCAGACATTCATAGCCTACGTGAATGCGAGGATTGTCGAGGCAATCATTGTCGTGCTTCCCGTTCTCGCCTCAATGTCCGTAGCCGGCGTGCTCGCGAGCCTCGTCGTTGGTGGCGCAACGTACGCTCCGGGCGCCATCCAGTTCAGATGGAATGCCATCAATCCCGCCACGGCCATCCAGAACCTAATCAACAAGCGATCTCTCGTGCGTCTGCTCAGTTCCATTGCCAAGCTACTGTTCGTCAGCCTCATCGTCTGGGTCTATCTCCGCGACAAGCTGGAGACACTGGCCACACTCCGCTGGGCCTGGTCCACCGAAATCATCGCGGGAATCGCCAGGATCGTCTTCGGTCTCGGCATTCGGGTGGGCATCGCCGTGTTGGTCATTGGCATTGCCGATGCGCTCTACCAAAGGTGGCAGCACATTGAGGATCTCAAGATGACCCGCCAGGAGGTCAAGCAGGAGCGCAAAGACACGGATGGTTCTCCTGAGATCAAGTCGCGGATTCGCCGAATCCAGCTCGAAATGTCCATGAAACGTCTGATGCAAGAGGTGCCGAAAGCCAGTGTCATCCTGGTCAACCCGACGCACGTGGCGGTCGCCCTGCGCTACGACGCCAAGACGATGGACGCGCCGATCATGGTGGCTAAAGGCGCCGATCATCTCGCGCAGAAGATCATCAAGATTGCGCAGTCCTATGGCATTCCCATCATCAGGCGTCCCGAAGTCGCACGTGCCATCTACGCCTCCGTACAGCCCGGCCAGACCATCCCGGAAGCCTTCTACGTCGCCATCGCCGAGGTGCTCGCCATGCTCTACCGCCTGAGACAGAAGAAGAAGATGATGACGCAGCGCTGACAAGCCGATGCCATAGACTCGTGATTCTGCCGGCAGCCAGGAAATGGGACGCGTTATACCGGGCTCTGTCTGGGAACTCGAATCCTCGTTCGCCACCGGTTCCACAGAGTCCCTGGAAGTGGAAGCTGTCACAGGAGCGGCCCGAGATCATGAAGACCCCGGCAGGCAGTGTGGCGAGGTCGCCGAGAACGCGACCTTCCTTGCCATCGTCAACGTGTTAGATCACGCTTTGGCTGTCTCAAGACAGCCCCAGTGCAGCCATCTGATTCTGGAGTAAGGTCAGGGTCTTCTCCAACCGAGCATATTTCGCCACCAGCCGATCTTCATGTCGGGAGAGGCGGTCTTCCTCGATGGCAATTCGATCCTCCAGATTCTCGATTTGCGTTTCGACGGATTCTTCATCCAAGCCAAGCCAGCCGGTCGTAGATTTCAGGAAGCGATCAAGCGTGTCCTCCATCGCGCCCGCACAGCCCTGTTTGACGCGAACCGTGGCGGTGAACGTCCCGTTCTGACTGAGGTCAATGCTGAGCTGCAGGCCGTTCTCAGGATATACGGCATTGCCGTTGCTGTTGAAGGTGCTCTCACCCGTGACAATGTTCCCGCTGAAGGTCGCATCGCGATAGGTCGATTCGGTGGACAGCTTCATCTGAGCGCTCGTGATCGCCCCGCCGGAGACCGTCACCTGCACATTGTATGTTCCGCCTGTGGTGTACTTGCTCGAGGCCCCGTAGAACTTGATCGTATTGCTGTCGGAACTGCCGGTTTTGTCCGCCCCAATGATAGCCAGTACACCCATGTAGTCTTCCGCAATCGCGTCGTTGAAGGCGCTGGTGTCCAGGTTTAGCACGCCCTCACCATCAAGCTCAAGACCAATCTCACCCGGCATGAGAAAGCTGTCGACATCAACGACAAAGCCGCTTGTCTGTCGTATCAACGGCATGCGCATGTCATTATTGATCCTTGATACCGTAGAATCGCTCATCAAGACGCCGGCCGTTTTGGTTTCCTCCATGTAGGCAGTCTTCTCCTTGATGAATGTCATCACCGCGTTGTACGCATCAACCATGGAGGTCAACTTCTGTTTAACCGACTCGATGTCACGGGTCAGGTTCACCTGAACGGTGCCGGTATCGTGCAGATGCAGGGCCACGCCCTGAAGCACGTTGTCGACTGTGTTCGAGCTTCTGCTAATCCAACCGAGGTCGCCTTCGGTTTGGGTAGACATGGTGTACTCCGACGGGCTGCCCGGGGTGAGGTTACTCGCGTCAATGGTAATCTGGCTGACATTGCCGAGAGTCTCCAGGAAGGCGAACGTCGTGTCTCCGAGCTCCGATGGCCCATTGCCCGAGACCGTGACATCGCCGGCATTGATTGTAGACAAGGCCTCCAGGGCAGCCTGTATCGTCTCCGCGTCTGCATCATGGTCAATTGGAGCGGTCGTCTGGCCCTCGTATGTCAAAGTAAAGGTGCCGTTGTTCGCGGCTTGAGTCGTCGTCAGAAGCTGCACTTCTCCAGTCTGTGGAGGATAACCATCCACGCGAATCTTGGAGTCTTGCGCTGCCTGGGTCTCTAAGAAATCGGATGCGGCATAATCCGTCAGGTCGGCGGTCACGCTGCCGCCCTCGGTGGACTGGCTAATGGTGGGAATATCAAGCGTCGTGGAGCCGGAGCCCGGATTGTAGGTCAGGCTCAACTGCATCTGGCTCGTGCCGTTGGTGTGATCGGTCAGACGAATCTGGCCGTGGACCAGTGTTGCCGTGGCCGTGCCGCCGAAGGCGTCGTTGATCTCCTCGACGAGATGATCGAGCTTGGTGTTCGCATTTATCGAGAACTCGTGGCTCACGGCCGTCCCGTCGTGCTGCTGGCCGCTAATGGTGATGGATTCGTCGCCGGCAAACGTGCCGCTGAACTGATCGAGATCCATGATCTTCGTGGCCAGGGCCGCGTTCTCGCCCCCGTCGGTGAACGACGATGTCATCTGCCAGACTTCCGTATTGCTGGCGTTGATCCCGATCTCGTAGTCCGAGCCGGCATCATTACCATTGAGAACGAGGTGATAGGCATCGTTGTAGTAAAGCAGATTGGCCGTGACTCCGGGATTGTTCGCATCGTTGTTGATTAGCCCGGTGAGCTCCTCCAGAGTGGTGTCGGCCGTGGTGGTAATAACAACCTCCTGGCGGTTGTAGGCGTAGATGAAGGTCCCTTCCCCGACGTAGTCTTCCGCGTACTTCTCGCCAGTCGTGTGCACCCAGCGTTCCGCATTGGCCAACTGGTTGATGACAACCGTGTGATTGCCCTCAAACGCATTGTTGGACGCTTCGGCCGTCAGGATGTCCGAGTCGCTGGAGACCGTCGTGTAGGCGCGAAGCGTACTGGCATCAGAGAGAGCCGCGACTGTGCTCTTCAGTGTCTCAAGCTTGGTCGTGAGGCTGCTCAGGGCATCCCTACGCTCCTCCCAGGTGTTCTTGCGTTCTACGTATTTGTTGAGTGTCCGTCTCTCGATCGCCATGAGCTGGCTAATCAGCGCGCTGGTGTCGATGCCCGTTGCGAGTCCTGGAAGCCGCAATTCGCCCATTCTGATCTACCTTTCAACCTCGTCGAAATGACATGCCTGGACCTGTGCAAGACCCTTCGAACACACGAGTCCACTATGATTATCGTTCAAACTGCTCTGTTCCTAAAGGCTGGATGGCCCTATTTTCGCGCTGCGCCCGCACAGGGGGCAGTACCCCGAGACACGACGGACTCAGCGGTACGCAAGCCCAGATCGTGCTGCCCGGCGTTCTCCTGGCACCACGTCAACACGTCGATCTGTGCCTCTGCCGCAGAGGCGTCGGTCATGAACTTCCGCGCCGCCGAGTTGTCATGATTCTGAATCTCCTTCTGCAGGCATTCCATGCTCCGGGCCCTCATGTCCAAAGCGAAGAGGGCCATGCCTCTGAGCAAGTCAAAGCCCATGATGCGTCTGGAGATCGCAGGCTCCATGACTTCAGTGCCGTGGAGAATATTGACACAACTGACGTGATACCCTCCATTGAACGCTCCGACGGCACCCCGCAATAGATCGTCAGTCACACGCCGATCGAGCGGCTCATTCTCCCACCGGATGATATGGGCCTTGAAGCGCATCAAGAAATCGGAACACGTGCAATTCCGGAGCTCGCGGGCGATATCCGTCTCAGGCACAGACCGCATTTTCTCCCGGATTCGTTCCAGTTTGCACTCACAGTAGCTGCGGTATCGGACCCTCCTGTTACGCGGGTCGAACATGGAGAGGACCTGCGTCTGACTATCGTTGTGCACCCTGTACAGGGTCAGATATTCGGGGATGTTCCTAACGCGTGCATTGGAGCTGTGCCGGGAGCATTCGGCAAGCTTCGCGGACCAGAAAGCATCGGAAGCAAAGGGATTCTCATCGTAGCCTCCGATGCAGTCAAACATCGACTTTCGGATGATTGCCGAGATGTGACTGACTCCATGCTGCCATGTCAGCGACTTCTGCGTGATCTCCTCGTGTGTAGTAGGCAACTCGATCGGATCCGTGTACTGGATACCCTTGAAATCCTCGAAGAAGGTACGGTAGAAGGAACCTACCATCGCCAGACGGCTGTCCCTGCTGATCTCATTGTGCAACCTCTCCAGCTTGGTCGGCATCATGAGATCGTCGGAATCGTGGATGACAATGAAGTCGGAGTCAGCTCGTTCGATCGCGAAATTGCGTCTGACGTAGGGTCCTGCGCTAACATCGAAATAGAACGGCTTGATACGAGGGTCTCGACGCGCGTATTCCTCGATGATGCGTCGCGTCCCATCCGTGCTGGCGTCATCGAGTAGAAGCAACTCCCATTCCTGCAGGCTCTGATTGCGGACACTCTCCAACGATTCCGCCAGGAACCGCTCGCCGTTGCGGCACGCTGTGACGACGGTGACTTTGGGACGACGGACACCGCCTGATCCACAGGCGACAGCACCGGTTCGCTGCTCGGATGGACGCTCTTCAAGGCGTTTCTTCAGTTCAGGCAGACAACTCGAATTGATGTGTAACAACGCGTCATTCGAATCCGTCGGCCCAGTGATTAGCTCACAGTGCTTGCATTCCGCCGGCAGGCAATCGCTGCTGTTGGCAATGGCTTCCCTGAGGCCCTCGTATTTCGGGCCGTTCCAGGTCCGCTCGAACGGCTCTGCAAAGGCGTTGCCCATGGGTAGGCCGTACAGACGGCAGCAAGGTATGATATCGCCGTTGATGTGTACTCTGACCCGCTGCCACGGCCTGACACACTGCTTGTGTCCATCGCTCAGTCTCTCAGGAGCAAGAAACGGCTGTCGGCTCAGATCGAAGTTGTTGGGGATGTCAAGTCGCAGTCCCAATGCCGCGGCCCTCTGTCGAGCCAGGTCGAAGTAACGGTTCGCCTCCTCCCGGTGGAAGACCAACGAGTCATCGAGCGTCAACCTGGCATGGACGTGCACGAAGCTGACGGCCACACTGTCAAAACCGAATCGCGCCACCATCTCGATCGTGTCGGGAAGCTCGACAATGTTCTGCCTCATCGCGGCAAACGCCAACTGGAGTGCCAGATCGGGTCTCTGCCGCTTGATCTCGGCCAGCTTCCGAAGGTTCTCCTGTAGCCTGTCGAAGCTCAGATGCGTTCGTATCGATTCATACGTTTGCTTGGTGGCCCCGTCGATGGAGACTCGGACCGAACCAAAGAACCGTCGAATGGCCTCGGCTCGATTGCCGGCGAGAGTAGACAGGTTGGTCGTCATCTCCAGACAAACACCAAAGCGGCTGGTATACTCGCACATCGCGTAGAAATCGGGGTGGAGCAGCACCTCTCCGCCGATCAAGAGAGTCCTCTGCGCCGTCGGGAGCAGTTCATCGGCCAAGCGTTTGAATTGGTCCAATTCTAGGGTCTTCCCCTGCGGTCCATAATTGCACATGATACAGCCGGCATTGCACCGTGTGATGACGTTGAATTCCACGATGGTAGGCTTGTGGTTGCAGACGCTCGGCTTGCGCCGCTTAGCGTCCTCGAATGCAACGTTGTTCTTGATCTTCAAGGCCTGGATGGCGTACGCGTTAGCCTTTTCGGCCTGCCCCATCCGGCGGCAGAGCTCGGACAGCCGGACAGCCGCAACATGCTTTGCCGGCGCACGATTGGGCATGGATCTGTATTTGCATTCAAACTCGGCCAAGGCGTGCGCGTGCGGAGTAGCAGGTTCGATATCATCGACAGTCTCCGCTGTTCGTTCAACTGACGATGCCGCAGGGCGTTCGCGGACCTGCGCCGCCTGGGAGTTCGGTCGCTGCCCTGATATCGCGTCATGACTGGTGTTGGCTCCGCAGACCGCGAGCAGTCGGTCACGCAACCGTTCCATGTCATTCCTCCGGGTCTCGGAGAGGCACACGTTGCGGTTCGCCAAAAGACGTGTGTAGGTCGCAGCGACCTGTTCGTGCCGCCCCATCTTCATGAGGGACTGAGCCAGCAGCGTGCAGGTGGATATGTAAAGACCCGGCAAACAAGCGTAGTCGTCGAATTCGCATTGCGAACGATCCACTCGGCCGGCAGCCAACAGCCGCTCCAACGGATCAACAACCTCACTGAGAAACGCGCAAGCCTGGTCAGGCTGACTCATAGTGGCGCTCGAGAGACCGACTAAACACTTGGCCCTGATTGAATTCTGACGCTCCGCCAGCGCCTTCTGGGCCCACTCCAACGCAATACGCGGGAATCTGTTCAGAAAGAACAGACTGTTGCTCAGGGCCCGCTCGTATCGCTCATCCTCCGTGCCTTCTCCAGCAGCATACAGGCTTTCGACGAATCTCAAGAAGACCGCGATCTCCTGCTCGTCTCTGGTCTGCGGATCGATCAACCGGCTGAGCCGCTCGGTGCAGAACCGATTCTCCATCGCGTACGGATCGAACAATCCGAAGCAGCGTTTGGGCTCGACAACTCTTCGGACCACGACGTTCGGACAGTAGAGAATCGGGCGTCTTTCCACCTGCTCACTTGTGTATATCAGGTACGAAAGGACAATGGCTCCTCGGCTGAACGGCGTCTCCAAGAAACCGCCAAGGCTCGTGAAGACATCCTTTCGGAACACACACATCTGGTCCGTGTCACAGGCCGCATAGATCGGGATGTCTCCCAAATCACAGTAGACGGGCAAGTCACCGCCAGAGAATGCGACGATCTTGCCTCTGAGGCCATCGATCTCATTCTCCCGAAATGCCTGCAGAACGGCTTGCACGAAGTCGCGTTCGGGCCATACGCACTGGTCCAGGAACGCCACGAACCGCCCTCGGCCGTACCCGGCGGCAAGGTTCCGTCGGCGCCATCGACTGATATCGCCCTCTGCCGTCAGCAGTACCACATCGAAATCGACCTTGCTCGCCGCTTCTCTCAAAGCCTGTGAGCTCTCCGTGGAGGCCAGTGCGACGACTTCGAAGGTCTTCTCGTTCTGCTCGTTCAGCGCCACAAGCCGTTCATAGCATTGAGTCGGATTCTCGTTGAACTCAACAACAAGCGACAGTTCTGGCGAGCGACCACCGCGACGGTCCCACAAGCACGTTAGACCGTCGCGCGCCAGGGCCATGGATGTCTCGTTCGATACGCCGTCGAAAATGGCTCGACGGATGATCTCGACTCGCTGGGCTTTGGTCCATTCGGCCGTGTCCGCATCGATGTACTGCCAGCAGAAATCCCTGGCGGCAATGGTGCCGTGCCTGCGGTACTCTCGTTCAAGATGCTCTTTGCCCTTTTGCGGCAAACCAAGTGCGAAGTACGCCAGACCCCGGGTTAGGTCGTAACAGGGCATCATCTGTGCCACCCCCTCAACCAAGCGCTCCACGATGCCGCATGTGTTGATACAGCGCACGAATTGCCCCAAGCAGAACTGCGTGTAGATTCTACTGATAAAACGACCCACGGTTTGATTCGTCAGCGGCTGGCCTTCCCAAGAATCAAAGAGATGACCGTTGCGCGCGACGAAATCATTGCAGACGGACTTGCGCAGTTCCGCCTTGACATCGGCGCTCGGGTCCACGTCGAGTCTCTGCATCACCTCGGACAGCATACTCCGGCGGTAATCGCGGAACTTGGCCCGCCGGCTGCGCGGATCGAATGAGGGCAGACTGCCCGTTTGTGAATCCGCCCGCATTCTTCGCAAAGTCAGGAACTCGGAAATGTTCTTCAACCGAATCCCGTCGCTACGACATGCGAGTTCAGCCATTTTGGCCAACCAGAAGGAATCCGAACTGAAGGGATTCTCATCATAGAGACCGATCTCTTCGAACAGGCGTTTCCGGATGATGGCGGAACCATGCCAGGAATAATCGCATATGGCACAATCACGATAGTCTTGGAGAATCTGTTCGTGCGTGGTCTTCAGAGTCACCTCATCTGCGTGCTCCGGCCCCTGGTACCATTCGAGGAACATGAGGTAGAAAGAACCGACAACGCCCAGTCGTTGGTCTTGCATGATGGCGCGGTAGAGCCGCTCCAGCTTGTCGGGACACATCATGTCGTCGGCGTCCTGAATCACGATGAAATCAGAACTGGCTCGTTCGATGGCAAAGTTCCGCCGAACGTAGGGCCCTCGGTTGTCGTCAAAGCAATGAGCCTTGATCCGTGCATCGCGGCGAGCATACTCCTCAATGATGTGTCGCGTGCCGTCTGTGCTGCCATCGTCGAGCAGAAACAGCTCCCAATCCGGCATGGTCTGACCCAGAATGCTATCAAGACATTCCGGCAAGTGTTCTTCACTGTTCCAGCACGCTGTGATCACCGTGACTTTCGGCCGATGATCAGCAGCATGCAGACCGGATGCGCACGAGGCCGCAGGTTCAGGATCGCCCGCACTCCGAAGCGCCGGGGCCAACCGGCTTTCGCCCTGTGACGGTGTCATGTTCTGCGTCTGGACCACCCCCAGCCTGATGTCCCGGTGTTCTGAACCACCCTGCGAACCTGTCGAAAGCCGCTTCTCACGTGAGAAACACGCAGCCTGATCCCGCAATCGGGCTATATCATCTCGCGCAGCTTGCGGGATCTGCACGAAAGGATTCTTCAGAAGCCGCGTGTAGGTCGCCGCGACCTGATCGTAGCGTCCCATCTTCTGGTAGCACTGGGCCAACAGTGTATGGCAGCTCACGTATCGCTGAGCGATGACGACACGATCCAGAGACTCCACCTGCGGAGACTTACGCTGCACCAGCGAAAGCAGATTTCGCAGAACCACCAACGCCTCGTCACATTTGCAGGCGGCCAATTCCTCTTTGTCGATGGCGACCAGGCCGTTTGCTTGCTTCAGCAACCAAGCACTCCGCTCGTCTTTGTACACAGTAGTACTGCACCAGGACTTGTGGGGCTTCACCTTGACCAGTACGCCGCCCTTCTTCAAAGCGCAGGTAGCTCCAGAAGTGCGTCCCGAACCGTCCGTCGCGCCGGCCAGCGCGCGGTTCTGAGCGGCTTCCACACCGGTCCAGGCCTCTTGCCGCCCCCCGGCCATGTGCCCGTAATCATGGTCTTGATGAACGGCGGTGATGCATTCTGTGCCGTCTACCACCGGAACGCCCCGTCTGTGAGGATCCATGGCCAACCAATTGTCCCATACCGTCCTTCCGATGGCAAAGGGAGGAATCGTCGGCCACAAGCCCTTGCGAAAGACGAAGTAGTCCAAGCCGGACTCAGGATGGATCATAGCCTGTTCTTCCATCCGCCTCTCGAGTGTTTGTTGCCACTCGGGCCGGTCGAAATCGATCTCATCGAAGATCGAGACATCCCAGCGTTGGCCGATGAGAAGAAAACTCGACAAACCGGTCTGCACCGTTCGCACCCCCTCGACGAAGTCCTGGAAGAGGATCATGTCGGCGTTCACATAAGCCATGACGGTGTGGGAAGCATGGTCCTGCGCGGCCTGAAAGAGCTTGTCGACGAGAGGCGTGCCAAACTCGTTGCGGCTGATTTCCGGAACATGGCGAGCACCGATCTCCTCGGCCATTTGCCTCGTCCCGGGTTCGTCACCGAAGAGAATGATCTCCGGCATCGGTCTGAGCCTCGCCCAACTTCGAATGGCGTTCTTCTGAATGGTGGCAATGTCGCCGGCGAAGGGTTTAGGCAAGGCAAAGATGGTCAGACCGCGCTCATCTGCCGGCGGTCGCAACTCCTGAGACCGGTGCGATCCAGACGGTTCGACGCGCTCAACAAGATCGTCAAGGAGCCGCTGGTAGCGTGGGTGGTTGGAGTCGGTCGAACCGCCGACAAGAACGTCCTTGGCCTGCGAGAGCATACCCAACCTGGCCAGACAGACCGCCAAGGCATAGCACAGCCCCTGGTCATGGGGATGCTGCCCAAAGAGCTGCTGGAGGCTCTCGGCAACTTGCCTCGTCTTACCCTGTGAATAGACAGTGGCGATGCGACTCACCATCTCACGCAGCGGCCCGGACACGGGTACAGATTCCAGGGGATTGTACAATACGGCGCCCCAACACTCGTCAGGTTCGACGGGACCTTGTCCAACACGTCCCTGATTCTGCGACAGGTACTCTCTCTTCCACGTGAAACAGGCGTGTTTGTCTTCTCTGTCATGGACAAGCGTGATGCCGTGCCTATTGACAAACTCCAGGAGCGGGATCACCTCGGCAAAACCCATGAACGAACCACCTGCGTGGTGTGGGGCGTAGTGCCCATTGAAGCACTGCAGCTCATCGATCTCGCCGACCACATGGTTCTCCAAAAAGGCCCCGGCATTCTCGCGCGTTAGTCTCTGTTCACTGAACCACAGATCGTCTACGATGACGAGACTCCCCTCCGGCAAACAAGGTAGAGCCTTCGTGAGCACATGCTGCATGATCGGCACGTTGGGCAGATCGTGCGCATCGACAAAGAGGACCACCCTGTCCTGCGCCGTCCAGAGAGTCGAGAAATCCGTCTTGAGGATATCCTGCTCCAGGAGAGTCACACGGGATAGATCCAGAGGAAGAACACGACGCGTCTGCGTGAGCTTGGCAAAGCTGAGATCAACCGCAACGATCCTGGCCCGCTCGGTGCCGGCCAGCCACGTTCGCAAAGACAATCCTCCCAGAGTGCCGATCTCCACAATCACTGTGGGCTCGAAATCGTGGGCCAGAGAGCACAGAGCAGCCAGAGTCTGAGGAGACTGGTCCCGGTAGTACAGGCGATTGTCCATCGAAGACAGAACCTTGAGCCAACGTGCGAATTCCCCCGAAGGAGGCAGTGAAGAGTCTTTCCGGACCGCGGCGGAGCATGTGCTGTCTGTTGTGAGCCGAGGTGGGGCCGCCTTGTACACGCGGCTCCTTAGCCTCGCTAATTGGGGACTTCCTGGGTCATACCGCTCAGCCTGCTGCATGAAGTACTCACACTTCCTGGACAGCCCCTCGATGTTGAATACCCCGCTGGCCCCCCAGACGTAGTTGCCCGCGATCGCCTGCTCGACGCTGACGCTGCACTCTCGCAGGATCGTGTTTTCACGAAAGAGGTCGCGCATCACCCCCTCTCGCCCCGCCAACAACTGATCGTATACTCCCACACTGCGCGTATTGGACTGCGAGTGCCGGCCGAAATGGCTGATGTTGAAGGGCAGGTAGATAATGCCTCCCGCGCCCGCAATCCGAACCCAGAACTCGAATTCTCCTATGCCGTATCGCCAGTGATGCTCGTGTAGCCCCGCTTTCTCGACAGCCTCTCGCCGAAAGAACGAAGAGCAGAAAGGCGGAACTAAGGTCTGGCATACATAAGCCTCGATGGAAAACGGATGAGGCGGTATCCGAGGGCCCCACTTTTCTCCCTTTTCATTGACATAGCAGACATTTCCATAGAACGCGGCAACCTGCGGGTGATCCTCGAAGGCCCGCCGGGCGTTCTCCAGCGCATCCGGCAGCAACTCCTCATCGGACAGGCACGAGCCAATGTACGTCCCGCGACACCGCTGTAGCGCCCGGAAGAAACCCTCTTCGCCACAGGAATCAGGGACTGACAGGAACCGGATTCGTGGATCCTGGTATTCCGCGACGATATCCGCCGTTCTATCTGCGGACCCGCCGTCCTGTATGACGCACTCGAGATCCCCAAACGTCTGGTTGAGAACGCTCTCGATGCAGCGCCGGAACATAGCTTCACGGCTCTCGACATTCTTGATAGCCGAGAAGATGGAAAACATCGGTGTGCTCTTATCGACTGACATCACTTCGCACCTCATGCTAACACGGACTTCGGCTCCTGGGCCCATAGGAGAGTCAATGTGCGTAAAATATGATGTGTGAGGCGAGATTCTCAAACCGCATCGGCACCAACAAGAGGCGGTCCAAGGCTGCCTTGACCCGAGGTTGTCGCTCGGGCGGAACAAAGAAGAGGATGAATCCCCCGCCGCCTGCGCCACACAGCTTCCCGCCCAAGGCGCCTGCTCGGAGCGCCGTTTCATAGATCTCGTCTATCGTGCTGTTCGAAATCAGGTCGGTAAGCTCTCTCTTGAGCATCCAGGACTCGTGCAGAAGCCTGCCGAACGCTTCGTAGCCATGGACGGGACCTCTCAGGATATCCAACGCTTCACTCACCATTTCGCGCATCCGCTTGAGTTCGCTGAGCTTCCGATGCGTGTTTCGGACCTGTTCGCGGGCGATCTCCGACGCATATCGAGAAAAGCCTGTGAAATAGAAGAGCAGATGTTCCTGGAGATAAGCGAGCTTTTCCGGGCACATGATGACCGGCTGAACGAAGATGCCGTCGCTCCGTCCGCCGAACTCGATATGGTTCAAGCCGCCGAAGGCCGCGGCCGTCTGGTCCTGCGAGCCGACGCTCTCCCTGATGATGTCCTGCTCGACATGGATAGCATCGAACGCCAACTGTCGCTTGGTGACCATCTCCCCTTTCAGCGCGTACAGTGCCTGTAGAAGTCCCACGGTAAAGGAGGAACTGGACCCGATACCGGACATGGCCGGGATGTCGCTGGTATGCACGATCTCCGCACAGCGGTCGATACCGCAAAAACGCAGGCATTCCCTGACCGAGGGATGTTCGATTTCATCGATAGTGTTCGTGGTCTCGCTCTTGGAGTAGCGAACCCGGTATTTGTAGTCGAAGAAAGGTGGAAGGTAGCGACAAGTGACATAGCAGTACTGGTTGATGGTCGTGCTCAGGACCTCACCGCCCTGCTCCCTGTAGTAGACAGGATAGTCCGTGCCACCGCCGAAAAACGAGATTCTGAACGGCGTACGGGTGATGACCATCGGGTGGCCCTGTACGATCCGACGGCTCTCTGCAAACGAACTCGAATCAGGAGCGTCCCTGTGAAGCTCAGCCACGACGGACCCCTTAGCCGACTGGCGGGACGCTTCGACATCGGGGCGGGGAATCTTGGACGACGTATGGGTAACAATCATAGGGTGCTCCTGTACCAGTCGATGGTCTTCCGCAGGCCGGCTTCCAAGGGTGTTGTTGCCTCGAAGCCCAGCAAACGCCTTGCCTTTGACGGATCGATGAGACGTTTCGGAATCATGGTGGGCTTGCTCGTGTCGTACTCGACCCGAGCGCCCGCGTAGCCGTCGAGCTTGATAATCAAGGCCAGAACATCGCGCAGACAATACTCCCTGCCGCTGGCCAGATTGACGGCGTCGAAGCCGTCTATCTTCTCCATCGCCAGCAGCATGCCCTCCACGAGATCGTCTGCATAGATGAAATCCTTGACATCCTTGCCGTCGCCCCACACCCGGATGGGGTCGTGACGCTCAACTACACGACGGATCAAGGCCGGCAATACATGGGAGGTTTCCCAGTCGAACTTGTCGCCCGGCCCGTAGGCGTTGGCCGGACGAACAACGACTGTCTGCATGGGTTTCTTGATCCTTGTGGCATACATCTCGCACATGATCTCCGTGAAACGCTTCATCCATGCCACAATGAAGTACTTCTCAAAGAATTCGTTCGTGACATCCGTTTCCTGCACCGGGCTATCTGAGACGGGATAAACCGTGTTACTGCTGATGAAAAGCGTCTTCTTCACGCCGGCCGCGTGGGCCGCCTCCAGCATCCTCGCGTTCATGATCAGGTTGGGCGTCAGATGGACCAGCGGCGTCGTTTCCATCACCGCCGCGCCGGAGGTGTTGGCCGCACAGAGGAACACGTATTCCATGTCTTCACAAGCACGGCGGCAGTCTTCGGCTTGCATCAGGTCGCCGCGCACATACTCAATCCTGTCATCTGAAAGCACGGCGTCCTTCTGATGGAGCGTAGCGCGGACCCGAGCCCCCACCGCCAGCAGCCGCTCGACCAGCCTGGAGCCGATGAAGCCCGCTCCTCCGGTCACCAGTACGTTTCGTCCTTGAAACATCGTTTCCTCGACTATTCCACGAAATGCCCGACTTCATCCCGGCGCGAGAGGATGGGCCGTTTGACCGGCCACCAAATGTTGAACGCCGGATCGTTCCAAACGATCGTGAATTGGCCTTTCGGGTTGTAGTACGTTGACTGCTTGTAATGAAAGATGGCCTGCTCGCTCATGACCACGTGTCCATTGCCGTGTCTGGGCGGGATCAGGACCTGTAGTCGATTGTGTTCCGACAGCGTGAAGCCCTGCCATCGACCGTACTCGCTCGATTCCTTGTCCCCGTTGACGACTACGAGATAGAACTTCCCATACAGGCAGGAGACGAGCTTCCACGTTTCCGCGTCGCCGTGAATGCCACGCAGGACATGTCGGCTCGAAACGGAGATGTCATCCTGTACGAAGGTGACATCGACCCCGCTGTCCCGGTACAGTTGCTCGTTGTAGGTCTCGACGTAGGTTCCGCGGAAATCCTCGAAAACCGTCGGCGGTTGTATAAGCAAGACGCCTTCAAGCTTTGTCGTTTGCACTTGCATCTACACACCCGCTTCCGCGAAGTAGTTCTTCCGATTCAGATACTCTTCCTGGTTGGCTACAAACCATTCCCAGGTCTTCTTCAAACCGTCCGCCAAGGATGTCTGCGGATCGTAGCCGAGCGTGTCGCGGGCCAAAGAGATGTCCATGACGCGCCGCGGAAAGCCCGATGATTTCGTCGTATCGAACTCGTAGTTGAAGGGAATGAAACTGTTCAATGTCTCTACCAGCTCACGGATCGAATATCCGCGTCCACTGCCAAGGTTCACGTAACGCCCCTGCGTGCCGTGATAGAGCGCGAGAATGACGCCCTCTGCGACGTCCTCGCTGTAGGCAAAATCCCGGACGGCCGAGCCGTCTCCCCAGACCAACAAGGGGTCTTCCCCGTTACGGATGCGGTACATCAATGAGGGGATCACCATGGCATTGTTAGGATCGAAGTTGTCCCCGGGGCCGTACACGTTGCACGGGCGGACTACAGCGAAGTTCTGCAGCCCGTATTGAATCCGATACGCCTGGATCTGCATCTCCGCCATGCGCTTGGCCCACCCGGGAAACATGTCCATCGGAGGACCGTCATCGCCGTCCGACTCTTTGAACACTTCCGCACTGGGATAAGCCCCGATGGAACTCGTGTAGACCGTCTTCTTGACGCCACAGACTCTGGCTGCTTCGAGCATGTTGGTGTTCATCATCAGCAACGGCACGAAGAAGCTGGCCGGTTTGCTCTTGGTTACATCGATGGACCCTTTGATGCCGGCAACGTGAAACACGTAATCCATGTCCCTGGTGAGCTGTTTGCAGAGATCGAAGTCTGCCAGATCACCTGTGACATGCTCGGCCCGTTCATCGACCTTCATCCGGTCGAGGGAAACCACTCGAATGCTCGCGCCCGCGTCACACAGGATTCTCACTACCTGGCGTCCAATCAAGCCGGTGCCGCCGGTGACGAGGGCATTCGAGCCGCACAACTGAGTCAGTATCTCATCATGTATCATCGGTTAGCCTTCTTCAAAACGAAGAACCTGGAATCACGGCACGCACCGTCAGATCGCGCCATCACCGTACGATCAGTGAGCCACCACACCGTTGGGAACACGAGCTGCCGTTCGCTGACCCACCGCACAAGTGGTGACGTTCGCATTTCGCGCGCCCGGCTTTGTCAGCTCACCTTTGATGTACTCCAGATGCCTGCAGGCCAGGTGCCGGCCCGACAGCATGGATCGTTCAATGGCGTTGTCAAGTGTGTCAGGCCATTCGGGCACACGATGCAAGAGATCTCTGAATTCAAAGATGTTCTCGTTTCTCAAAGCATCTCGTTTCCCATAGGCAGCATGCACGGGCGTCACCCAGACATCATTGAAGAGGTGCTCATCGGCGAAATCGAACAGCATGTTCAGGTTACGAAAGTTGGAGAGCATGAGAACCATGACCAGAGAGGTAGTGACATCAAGCTCGCCTCGGGCCTCGTTGACCTCGGCAATGCCCTCGAGAAGACGCTCGAATTGGGCGCCGCGATGGATGTACTCATACGTCTCCTTGTCATAGCCGTCGATACTGATTCTAACGTGATATTTCTTGAAGCCTGGGAAGCGGCGAAAACGATCCTTGAGCAACTGGCCATTGGTTTGCAGGATGATCTCCGAACCGGCTCGGTGTTCGGCCGAAATGGCCTGGACCAAAGTCTCCACCGCCGGAATGACTAAAGGTTCGCCGCCCGACATCAAGTGAAGAATGGCCCGGTCTCCCAACAGATGGTAGAACCGGAGCAATTGCTGGGGCGGGATCGCGGTATCCGATCCGGCCCGTGGTTGAAAACAGTGAATGCACTGGATGTTACAGGCTACGCCGGGGATATACACGATTTCCAGCGGAGCTGATTGAAGGCGAGTTGCCCCCGCCACAAACTCCTTCAGGTTCAGCCGGGCGTTGAGCGCCGCCGGGTTCGAGCCTTGGAACAAATCGGGCTTTGTCAACGCATAGTGAGGATACTCCCCGAAGCGTTGAAGCCCAGGGCAGTTCGCGCAACGGAGTCCCTCGAGACGTCCCTCGACCCACTGGTTCCTGACACGTCGGGCCACCGGCCCGTTCCAGACTTCCTCGAACGCCCTGTCCGACATCTCATAGATGTTGGCCAGCCCTTTCAGGTAACAACAGAATGAGAGACTCCCGTCCTTGTCCAGCACAAGTGTTGTCCACGGCGCAGCACAGGAACGTCTGTGATACGGCATCTGTCCGTTGTACAAACTCAGCATGGAACCTGCTCCTAATAGACCATCGCTCGCGCACGAAGACGTTTTTGCAGCGACTTGATGTTTTCAACGATCTCGTCTCGGGTGAAATTCCGGCCCCAAGGCCCATTCTCTTCGTATTCGAACGGCAGACCGAAATCTTCTTCGTCGGAGTACCGAAAGACGAGATGCGCGTGTCTGCGCCAATCACGATCGATGCTCTTGATTCCGTATTCTGACGGACGCTTGAAGATCGGTGATCCGGGCACCGGACAGAAGCCGGACACGTTGACGAAATCGGGCTGCGCCTCTTCGATGAGCGCTAGAGTCCGATCGATGATGTCCGGTGGCTCGCCCGGCAAACCGAGAATCAGACACATTTTGATCCTTATGCCGTGCGCGCGACACTGAATGATGAAATCCCGCGCGGCTTCAATGTCCTGCCTCTTGTCGATCAGGTCCAGCACCTGTTGCGAGGCACTCTCCACCCCAACAGCCAATTCGACGCAACCGGTTTCCGCCGCCAACGCGATGATCTCCGGCGGCACCACCTCATTCTTGGCCGCCCCGACCTTGGTCTGACCGCGCCAGATGAGCCCGCATTCACCCAGGGCCTTCAAGTGTGACTCCGCAATCCGGGGATTCAGGGGAATGGCGATTTCATCCCGCAGGTTCAATCCACCGATATGATACGTCTCCTTCAGATAAGCGACCTCCTCCTTTATCTGCTCCGGCGTTCGTCTCTGGATCATCGGCGGCACGTTATACGCACAGTAGGCGCAGCGAAAGCAGCAACCGCGTTGGAGCATCGCCGATGTGGCGCGAACTCCGCCGTACTGGCGAAACAACTCCGTGTTGACCACGGCATGTTCAGGGAGAAACTCACGCCGGGGATATGGCGCCGCCGAATAGGGCCGCCGGCTCCAGTCGTCCGTGTAGCGACCCTTCAGCCGGCCGGCACGATGGTCGTCGATGCACTCACAGAGACTCCTGTCGCCCGGACCGGAGAGGACCGCATCAAACACTGGGGCGCATTCATCAATGCAGACATCAATGTGCGTTCCTCCCGCTATGTGTACGGATCGAGGATACTTCCGGCGCAGGAAGCGCACCGTCTCTTCGACCTCCGGATAATCCGCTGTCTTCATGACCCAATAGAAGTACAGATCATTCTCATCCACGTACTGGTCGAGATGGGCCTCGAAATCCACGTCCTCCGACCGGCGCCACTCGCGCAGGTCGTAGACCGTCACATTCTCCTGCCCAAGGCCGTGTCGCCTTGCGATCGTTGCATGGAACAGCTCATATAGCGGCTGCAACTTGAAGGGGTCCGCAAAGTAATGCCATGACGAAACGACGACTCCGACTCTCATTTTGCCTCCTCCAACACTGGGACACCGTACAGTTTTCGGCAACGGTGTATCATTCGACGAATGCCATCTTCAATTGACGTCTGCGGCCGAAAGCCGAGGACGGCGCGGGACCGAGCGAGATCCAGCTCACGCCGGACCGGGGCTGACGGTCTGTCCATCCTGTACTCGACCCGAGCATTCGCATATCCGTCCTGCTCGATGATCGTGCGCAACAAGTCCTCGACGCTGTACTGCACCCCTGCTCCCACGTTGTATACCTGATAGGGCTCGCTCTGCCGCATGGCGAGAAGGCAGGCGGTCAACACGTCATCGGCATAGATAAGGTCACGCTTTTGCTCACCGTCGCCCCAGACTTCGATCGGATTCATCCGCTTGATCGTCTTCCTCACCAGCGCGGGCAACATGTGACATTCGTCAAGATCGAACGATTCATATTCTCCATAGATCGTCGTGGGCCGTAGCATTACCACCTGCAAAGGATTAGGCACATGCTGTGCATAGTGCTGCGCCAGCTTTTCGATGTAGCGAGAATACCAGCCGACGGCGAAGTATCCCGCCGGGGGGTCGCCGTGAAACATGTCATCTTCCGTCAACGAGGATACTTGCTGTGGATAACCCGTCGAACTGCTCAGCCACACAAACGTCTTGACGCGGCTCTCGTAGGCGGCTTGCATCATGCGCGTTGTCATCGCCACGTTATCGATGATGTGCGCAACCGGATCTCGCGCGAGCACCGCCGCCGTGGAGAGAATGCCAGCGAACATAAACACATAGTCGGTTCCGGAACAGACCGCACGGCAAGCCTCTTCATCTCGCAAGTCCGCTTGCACGAGTTCAATGCTGTCTCCCTCTATCAACGGCTTTCTTCTGTGGTACACGGCGCGCACATTCACACCTGGCGCGCCATGCAATCGCCTGAGTGCAGAAGTGCCCATCAGACCTGCCGCACCTGCCACGGTGTACAGACCTGGCGCGATGTCGTCGCAATTGCCATGCACTATTTCATTGCCGGTCATCGGCACGCTCCACAGTTCAAAAAGCCCGGCTTTCGCCTCCATCCACAAGAACGGACGCGCCATTGACCAGTGACGCTCGCTCCGAACACAAGAATACGATCACGTCCGCGACTTCCTCCGGCGTCCCCAACCGGCCCAGAGGGAAGTCCTTCTCCAGCATCTGCTGAAACGCTTCGGGATTCTCCAAGGCTTCGCGCTCCCAGCCGGTGTCCGGTATCATGATGCTGCCGGGCGCTACCGAGTTGCAGGTGATGCCGTCGCGGGCCAGGTAAGGTGTCATGGCAAGGGACTTCATCATCGCCGTCTGCGCCGTCTTTGCCATCGCAAACCACGGCCTGCCTCCCCCTTCACGACCGAGCCGTGAACTCACCGTCACAACTCTTCCCCACTTCTGCTTGCGCATACAGGGGAGAATCGCCGTGGTGAAGCGCACAGCGGCCAGAGCGTTTTTGGCGTAGACTTCCAGCCATACCTCTTCCGCCGTTTCCTCTATCACCGGCGTTCCCCAGCGACCACCGCCGCCGACATTGTTAACGAGAATATGTACCGTGCCCCATGCGCTAAGGACCGTGTCAACGACCTTTGCGACATCCTCTGGCTTTACGACGTCAGCCGCTACGCCCAACGTCTCGACTCCGTAGGCATCCAGTTCGGCCAGTGTTTCATCAATGCGGCGCTGTCCCCGCGCACATATGGCGACGTTACAGCCTTCCCTGGCCAGAGCCACGGCCGTACTGCAACCCAGGCCGTGACTGCCGCCGGTGATCAATGCACATTTGCCCTTGAGTCCTAATTCCATGCGACTCCACCCGTGTCATCCGATCGGTCGCCAGACCAGGCACGTGTACCCTTCCATGAAGAGACTTCCGAAGAACGAGCGTTTGACCTTCAGCAGTTCGATCTTGCCGCGCGATTCGAGATCTTTCAGTAAGCCCAGTAGATTTGCTGTATAGCCTCGCTTGCGATGAAACGACGCCGCCAGGAAGTCGATGAGGTTGTCCTCATCATAAAGGTCGATGACCGGCTCCACGTGCACGCATAGGCTCGGCGAACGCTTCAGCACGAAATCGAAAAAGGCCTCGATCCTCCCCGCCAGTTGCTCCAACGCGCCAAACGTGAGTAGCCTACTGTTGTCTCTGAACTCAATCCGCGCGTCCGGCGCCGTCATATCGAACATATGTCCCTGCATCCGCCAGCCATACACACCGGCCATTGCGTCCAACATCTTCTTGGCTGGAGGGACAAAATCAAAGCCGTGGAACTCCTTGTCGGGATAGCGCTGCGCGAGGGCGGCAAGGTTGAATCCCGTGCCGCACCCAAACTCGTATATTGCGTTCGCATCGGCACAGTATGTCTCGAACAGCCACTCACGCAGGACGGCGAAGTAATCCAGTTCAAACCATTCGTTCTCCGGAATTATGTATTCCTGCCGCCAGCGGATGGGCTGACCCGGCCGAATGAACCGCGGCACAAGTCTGGCAAGATCGTATCCGCTGCGCACAAAGCCCTCGTAGCTCTCTTCCCACCCGGCATTCCACACATCCTTGCGTTCACTCGCTCCCACCACCTGGCGGTCCGCCGCTATCTTCTTCAGAACCTCCAGGATGATCCGGTCCCTTTTTTGGCCTTCTGCTTTGCGATACCGGAAGTTACCGTATGCTATCATCTCTCGACATCGCTCGGGCATGTCCTCAACAGTGATTCCGAACGATTCAGCAAAGTCTGCCAGCGTGACTTCCGCCACGGTGGCGGCCACTTCTTCGAGACCCGATTTATTCACTTGCTGCTCTATCATCATGCTTCGACCCCCTCAGCCATGTCGCGCAGGACTCCGGCCACGGCCTCGTCGCTCAAGCCAAAACGCTGCTCTGCCCATGATCTGGTGGCCGCGCTCATCAGCGCCTGGTCGCCCAGATTGAGACTGGTGAACCTGGGTTGATGAGCATCTCGCGCCAGCAGATCGCCGACGATTTGACCAAGCCCACCCACCGAGGAGTTCTCTTCCAGCGTGACAACGGAATCGACATTGCTGAGAACCTCTGTCAACCCGATCGTGTTTACCGGTTTGAGACGGTAGACATCCACCACACGCACGCCGATGCCCTCTGCGGCGAGTGACCGAGCCACCCTCAGCGCCCGGTGAACGATCACGCCGGTAGCAACCAAGGCGACATCTTGTCCCTCGTGAAGGACCTCGAATCCCGCGCTGAAACTCGTTTCTGTGCTGTAAATCTGCGGCAACTGCTCTTTGTCCAGACGCACGTAGCCGGGCCCGTGGCGCTCGGCTGCCTCTCTCGTCAGAGCGCCGGCGGAGGCGCAATCCGCCGGGTTGTAGATCGCCATGTGGGGTAGAGTGCGCATCACGGCGATGTCTTCAACACCGTGATGGGTCGGCCCGTCACCACCATAGGACAGACCGCTGCCGACACCGAGAATCACGACCGGAAGATTCGGCAGACAGATGTCGTTTCGGATCTGTTCGAAGCCCCGCGAGAACACGTGCGCGATAATGCCATAAACGAAGACCCGGCGGTGCGTCAACGCCAATCCGGCAGCAACGCTGGCCATATTCTGCTCGCAGATCCCCACGTTGATGACGCGCTGCGGGTAGTCGCTGCGAATGCGGTCCAATTCCATCGCCCCCATGTCATTGCAGAGGACGAAGATTCTCTCATCCTGTTCCATCAGCGTGCGAACACTCAAGAAGACGGCATCTCGAAAATCAGCCTGCATCGCAATGCTCCCTGATCATCTGGTCTTCAGCCTCTTTCAACACTACATGCAGTTCCTGCAATGCGGCCTGAACCTCGTCGCCCTTGGGAAGGCGGTGATGCCAATTCGGAGATACCTCCATGAAACTGACACCTCTGCCCTTGATCGTATTGGCAATCACGGCCAATGGCTTCAGGGACGAACGATGGCGTACTTGGGAGAAGACCTCGACCAAGTCCTCGAAGGAGTGACCGTCGACAGATACAACGTCCCATCCGAAGGCTTTCCAGCGGTGTGCCAAGGGCTCCAGGGTGAGGATGTTCTCGGTGAAGTCTGTCGCGCTAAGGCGGTTTCGGTCTACGATGGCCACGAGGTTGTCGAGCCGGTGGTGCCCAGCAAACATGGCAGCTTCCCAGATCGAACCCTCGTCACATTCTCCATCGCCCAAGAGCACAAAGACCATCCAGTGCTCACGGTCAAGCCGGCCGCCCAACGCCAGACCGGCCCCAACGCCGAGCCCGTGGCCGAGCGAGCCGGAAATGGCCTCCACGCCCGGGATGTTGGTATCGGGATGTCCGGCCAGAATGCTCCCGTCCCGGCAGAAGCCCTCCAGCGCATCGCGCTGCAAGAAGCCGAGGTCAGCAAGAACGGTGTACAGCGTCAGGCAACCATGTCCCTTGCTCAAGATGAAACGGTCCCGGGCCGGCCATGTTGGGTCATGGGGATCCATCCTCAAGATTCCGGCATAGAATAGGGCGACGGCAATCTCCACCCAGGAGAACGCAGGAGCCACGTGCCCCTTTCCGGCGCTGAGGGCCGCCTCCATAACCCGCAGCCTCAGCTCGGCTGCTTTGGCCTTCATCATTCGTACGTCCATGGTTCGAGTCTCTATCTCGGCCGGTGTCCCCAGGACATGGATCGTGCCTCAAAACGGTCCCTTGAATTTCTTCTCATAAGAATAGAATTCTTCGCCGGTCAGGTCCGCTTCGGACAGATCGAGTTTTCTCTCGATGGCTCGGATGATGTCGATGGCATTCGGGTAGTACGCGTTTTCCAGCGGCCGCGTGCAGGGACAGTGGGCCTCGGCAAAGCCCAGCCGTGTCACGGGAGAGTATAGTCCGGCCATGCACTCTTCGTAGATTCGCGCAGCGACTTCCGCTCCGAAGCCACAGTGAATCCAATCGTAGTCCGCGACGACGGCATGGCCTGTTTTCCGCACGGAGTCTGCCACTGTCGCGCTGTCGTAGGGCGCGATGGATCGAACGTCAATCACTTCCACGTCCACCCCGCGCTCGGCCAGGACCTCGGCCGCCTTCAAGGCTTCGATCACCATCCACGAGACCGCTACAACGGTGACATCCGTCCCGTCGCGCACGACGCGACAGCCAACAAGGGCATCCGGATCGATCTCGTCGGGCACTTCGCCCGTGACGTCGTAGAGCCAGCGGTGTTCGATGCAGATGACTGGGTTGTCATCGCGAATAGCGGCGATCATCATATCGCGTGCGTCACGAGCCCGCGCGGGCATGACGACTTTCAACCCCGGGACATGAGCAAACCACGAGTGGAGCGTTTTGCTATGCTGCCAGGACTGTCCCCACCCACGTCCGATGATGGCGCGGATCACGATTGGCACCTTGAGTCCGCCGGCCCCGTAGCTGAAGCTGGCGATTATGTTCGT
The DNA here is from genome assembly GCA_964527825.1 of uncultured Pirellulales bacterium. Taxonomy (GTDB): domain Bacteria; phylum Planctomycetota; class Phycisphaerae; order Sedimentisphaerales; family Anaerobacaceae; genus JAFGLV01. Next base: position 4,303 of record CAZGRF010000001.1, on the reverse strand, counting down.
GATCTGATTCATAGCCAGGATCATGAAATCGACGCGCATGTGCACGTGAATCGGCCGCAGTCCGTTCAGGGCAGCGCCCAGGCCGAAACCGGCCATCGCGTCTTCAGACAGCGGTGTGCTGAAGCACCGATCCGGTCCGAACTCCTCGACCAGCCCCCGGCTGCTCCCGAAGATACGCTTGTGATCGGCCACGTCGATGCCATAGACGAACACGCTGGGGTCCCGTCGCATTTCCGAAGCGATAGCCTCATTGATGGCATCCCGCGATGTCATCACACAACTCATACCGACACCCCCTCGCACAGAGTCGATACATCTGGGAAGGACGCCGCCTGGGCCTTCTCCTTGCTGCGTTGCACCTGCCTGTCCACCGCTGTCTCCAGATCGCAGATGTCTTCCTCTGAAACCGTGGAAGCCAGCCGCGCACGCTGGAGGCGTAACGGATCGACGCGCTGCCACGCCTCGAACTCCGCGCGGGATCGATAGCCCGCCTTGAAGTCTTCATTGACGCCGACGTGTTCAAGATAGCGGTAGTACTTCAGATGCAGGAAGCACGGCCGTTCGCTATCGGCCATCACCGTCAATGCCTCTCGGGCCAGTTCGTAGATGACGTGTACGTCCGTCGAGTCACTGGCAAACACGTTGCAGTCGAACTGGGCGGCGATGGCTCGGATGTCCTTGTACCCGTGGCGTTCGCCGGCCGGCGTATGGACAGCGTATCCGTTGTCCTCACACACGAAGAGAATCGGCAGTCGCTTCAGGCACGCCATGTTGAAGCTTTCCCAAAAGGCTCCTTCGTCGACTGCGCCGTCACCGAAAAAGACCGCCACGACTCGGTCACTGCCTGTGAACTTGTTGGCGAACGCAGCACCGATCGCGACGGGAATATGGCCGGCCACGATAGCAGAGGTGCAGATCAAGCCGGATTCTGGAGCAAGTAGATGCATCGAGCCGGCCCTGCCACCGCAGGGGCCGGATGCCTTCCCGTACATCTCCGCGAAGAACCGGTCCGTTTCCTGGGTCTTGGCCAAGTAGAGACCGTGGCTCCTGTAAGTGCCCAGCACCTGGTCTTGAGGGTTCAGCGCGTAGCAAACGCCGGCGACGATAGCCTCTTGGCCCATCGACATGTGCATGGGGGTCTTCATCTCGTCTTCGTCATAGTGCTCCTGGATCAGTAACTCGGCCGCTCGAATCAGGTACATCGTCCGGTAGAGCTCCAGATGCAGTTTCGTCTGAGGCAGTGAAGTATCGACGCATTGAGAGTCAACCAGTTGTGTGCCGTCGTTCATAACCTTGCCTTACCGGGACAGACACTTGCATCCCTGCGCGATCCGCTCGCGCCAGTAGGTCAACAGATCCTGCATGGTTTCCGCGAACGGAATTTCAGGCTCCCAGCCGGTGTGCTCACGGAACTTGGTCGTGTCGGGCACCTGCAGGTCGGCATCCAAGGGCCGCAGCCGCGTGGCTTCCGTTTCCACGCGGATGTCGCTCTTTCGGGGCGACAGGGAGATCAGATACCGGAGCATGTCACCCACGGTGCAGTGGTAGGTGCCGCCGATGTTGTAGTAGGCACCTGGGATAGGATTCATAGTGACCAACAGATAGTATGCCCTCACGGCATCGCGCACATCGGACCAAGTCCTCAAGGAACCCAGGTTACCAGTCTTGACCACGGGCGGGAGCAGCCCTTCTTCGATCATCGCGATTTGCTTGGCAAAAGACGACTCGGCAAATACGTCGCCTCGGCGAGGTCCCGTGTGCGTGAACATGCGCGTCGTCATCACTTTCATCTGATAGGCTTCCGCGTAGAAGCGGCCGACGAGATCGGTTCCCGCTTTCGAGATCGCATAGGGCGAAGCCGGATGGAAGGCACACTCCTCGCCGATAGGGAGCTTGTCCCGACTGACCCGACCGAACACCTCCGAAGACGCGCACACATGGATCACCGGGTCGATGTCTCGACAATGACGAATCGCCTCGAGAAGCCTTGTCGTGCCCAGGATATTGGTGTCGAGTGTCGCGATTGGCGATGTGAAACTCGTAGTCGGATAGCTCTGAGCCGCGAGATGAAATACGTAGTCAGGCAAGCTCTCTTGGATAGCTCCCTGAAGTGAGATGGAATCGCACAGGTCGCCATGAATGAAGAACAAGCGGTCTTGCCGGTTGGCCCTGTCCAGAAGATGTTGCACGTTGTCCAAAGGACTCCGCCAGCGGCACATGCCGTAGATGTCCCAATCGGTATTCTCCAGCAGGTAGTCGGTCAAGTGCGAACCGACCATACCGGTGATGCCCGTAATCAGTGCTCTTGTCTTTCGCGTTTCTACCATGCGTTTGCCTCTTCCGTGATGAATCGTCCAGCCTCGGCATACGACTCGGGCGTGCCGATATCGATGAACGCGTCCTGTCCCGCCACCGCGAAGAGCCCCCGTCCGATCAGACTCGGGAAGAAGTCCTTCTCCAGGGACACTGAGCAACCGACAGGGATCGTCTCCGCGGCCTCCTGCTCGATGAGATAGACGCCGGCGCTGACCAGCCCACGCCCGAAGTCGGATGCTTTCTCCGCGAAGGATTCCACAGCGCCGTCTTCGCGGAGAGTCACCGCCCCGTACCGTCGACAGTCGCCCGTTTCGACCAGCCATAGCGTCGCCTGAGCACCGTTTGCGATGTGAACATCGGTCAGTGCTTGGAGATCGAACCGGCAGTACGAGTCCCCGTTGAGCACGAGGAATCGGTCTCCTTGAATCCGGTCGAGGGCGTGACGCACCGCACCGCCCGTGCCCAGCGGGAAGGGATCGCGAGAGTAGTGCAATTCCATGTCCCATCGACGACCGTCACCAAAGTGAGCTTCGACCTGCTCGCCAAGATGCCCTGTGCACAAGACCGCGCGTCTGATTCCCTGGTCGTGCAATAGCGTCAGCAGCCATTCGACGAATGGGCGTCCTGCTACTTCAGCCATGGGTTTGGGCCGGTCCCTGACGGCGCTGCGCAGCCGGGCTCCTTTGCCGCCGGCCAGGATCATCGCTTCGACAGGATACAGCGAGTTGTCGTGCTTGCGATCAGGCATTCAGAGTCGCCTCCACACACAGGTGCCAGCCGAGGGTCTTCTCCAGCCTGCGGAAGACGCTCTGAGGCAACACGTCGAAGTACCAGACCTTCTTGTATTCGTAGCGCTTGTACTCAGGGATGCGATAGGGGAAGATGTGGTCCACCATCATTCGTCGCACGGCGAATCCTTCGAGCAGATCCAGCACGGTCCGGCGGGAGTAGCTGTACGTGACGGGACAGCCCGTCTGGGCCTCCGAGTAACGCGCGATAAGCTCGTCCAGTTTCCAGAACGCCAGCTTTCCGTACTTGACCAATATCCAGAGAACTTTCCAGGAATGGCGGCTGTAAACCATCATCCTAAGCACGCTCTCGGGCCCCATGTACCTGGCTACCTCCTGGAGGGCCTCTTGTGGATGAGGGGTATGGTGAATCACGCCGAAGGAGTAGACCAAGTCATAGGTCTCGACCGGAACCGTCTGGGACAATCGTTCTGCATCGGCTCGGTAGAACGTAATACGATCCTCCAAGCCAAAGACGGCAGCGCGTTGCTCTGCGACCGCGAGGGACTCGTCCGAGACGTCTACGGCCGTGACGTGGGCTCCTGCCCGGGCAAAATTGATCGTGTCGGTACCGATACCGCAACCTATCTCCAGGACCTTCTTCCCGTTCCACCGTGCAAACTCGGCAAACTGTGGTATGTGCGGCTCCACGAAGTACTTCCGGGCCTCTACCTGATCGAAGTACTCCCGCGTGCCTACTTGCTCAGGTGAGTGCCGAATGTTGCAGGGCCGCGCGTTCCAATACCGGCGCACGTCGTCTATTGTCTTGGTAGGAAATGTCTGAACGAGAGTCATGTCTTGTTTCCCCGGAGGATCGCATCCAGGAGCCGAACGGCCGGTACGCGAATCTCTTGAATGAGACGTTCTTGTAGGCGCGCCAGCAATCTATCAGCAGCGCTGATGAACCTGCCTTCTTCTCCAGCCGTTCGATGTCCAAGTGCTCGTATTCAGGCCAGTTCGTCAGCAGCACAACCACGGCAGCGCCCGACGCCGCATCGTAAGGATCGTTGCAGAATACTCCCCGCCCTTGCAGTATCGCAGAGGCGCCCTCGGCCGCCTTAGGGTCATGCATTCGGACGACATAGCCGGCATCCAGAAGCCTTTCCGCCAAAATCACAGGCTGAGACTCTTCCGCAACATGCGTGCCTGGCTTGTAGGCCAGACCCAACAGTGCAACCGTCGAGCCGGATGGAGCGTGT